>NZ_JAGMUE010000114.1:17440-74082 GCF_019049165.1 Streptomyces sp. AC627_RSS907 | reverse complement strand
CGCCGCAGGTGGGCGCCATGATGGCGAGCCGGCACACCCACCCGCCCCCTGAGCCGAGAACGAGTCCGCCGTGGCCCCCACCTTCCGCCGTCAGACCCTCGCGGGCGAGACACCGGTCCTCCGGCTCGCCGTCGTGGTGGTGTCGCTCGGGGGCGCCGCCGTCCCGCCCGCCCCGTCCGGGGTCACCTCCCGCCGCGTCGAGGGCCGCCGGGGCACCGTCCTGGCCGAACAGCTCGCCATCCCGCCGCCGGTCCCCGGCCGGCTCCCGCGCCCGGTGTCGCGGCATGCCCTCGCCCCGCCGGAGCGTTCCCCGCGGCCCCGGTCAGGGATCACCTCGGTCACGGTGGCCCGCGCCGACCGCCGCGTCGTCGGCTCCACCGGCCCCACGACGACCGGCGGCCGGCCGGCCGACACCCCCGAGGGCGCCGTGTTCACCGCACGCAAGACCGTCAGCCACCTCACCGACGCGGTGGCGGAAGGAGCAACACCATGACGAGAGGTACGGGTACGACGGATAGGAGCGGTACGACCGACGCACCCCGCGCCGGTGACGCGATCGGGGTCCTCGTGGTCGACGACGACTTCATGGTGGCCCGGGTCCACCGTGCCTTCGTCGAACGCGTCGCGCCCTTCCGGGTCCTCGGGGTCGCGGGCACCGGCGAGCAGGCGCTCAGCGCCGTCGGTGAACTCCGCCCCGACCTCGTCCTCCTCGACCTGTACCTGCCGGACGTCTTCGGCCTGGACGTCATCCCCCGGCTGCGGGCCGCCGGCCACGACTGCGACGTCATGGTCATCAGCGCTGCCCGGGAGGCGGAGGCGGTCCGCGGCGCGGTCCGCCACGGCGTCGTCGACTACCTGCTCAAGCCCTTCGAGTTCGAGGACCTGCGCGTGAGGCTGGAGCGTTACGCCGTCCAGCGGGGCCGGCTCCTCGGCACGGTCGTGCGCAGCCAGGCCGACGTCGACCGCGTCCTGGCCAAGGCGGCGGTGCCGGCCGCTTCGGTCCCGGCGCTGCCGAAGGGCATGAGCGTGGAGACCGCCGAACTCGTCGAGCGCACGCTCCGCGACGCCGACGGCACCCTGTCCGCCAGCGAGTGCGCGGCGCTGACCGGCGTGTCCCGGGTCAGTGCCCGCCGCTACCTGGAGTACTTCCACACCGTCGGCAGCGCGGACGTCTCCCTGCGCTACGGCGTGGCGGGCCGCCCCGAACGCCGCTACCGCTTCCGAGGGCAGCGCACGGGGGCCGGACGGGGCGGCGCGGAGGACCGCGCCCACGCCGGGGAGGGGCTGCTCACAGCGCCTGTCGCAGCCGTGCGGCGAGTGCCGTCGCCGAGGACGCCGTGACGCCCGCGGACGCGTCGGGCCTCGCGTCGACCGGCTCGGCGGGCCGTCGCGGCACCCGGGCCGGCCGTGCGCGTACGGGTACCGCCGGACGGCACGGCGCCAGGGCCACGGGCGCGGCGACACGTCGCCCCTTCCCCCGGCGGTGTGTCGCCTCCGACCGCGCCGGATGACCGGGTGGTCCCCGTCGGACGGGCGGCCTTGACGGAACCGTCGGCGTGCGGCCGCCGGTCCCGGGTCGGTCACCGGCCGGGCGCCCCGGCGCGCAGTCCGTCCATGATGAGATCCAGGAGCCGGGTGACCCGCGGCTGCCAGTCGTCGTGGGGATCGATCTGCCAGAGACCGCCGATGGCGAGGAAGAAGTCGTCCGGGGACACGCCGGGGCGGATGGTGCCGGCCTCCTCGTTGGCGCGGAGCAGGAGCCCGGCCGCGTCCAGCACCGGGGTGGGCCCCGGCTTCTCCGGCCCCCCGGGTGCGCTGGTGACCAGCCGGATGGCGTCCGCCAGGCCGACCTTGGTCAGGGCGAAGCGGGCCAGGCGGTCCATCCACTCCCGCAGGGCCTGCTCCGGCCCCCGGGCGGCCAGCAGCTGGGCCGCGGCCTCGGCCACCTGCTGCATCTCGTAGCGGTAGATCTCCAGGACCAGCGCCTCGCGGTGCGGGAAGTTGCGGTAGAACGTGGCCTGCCCCACGCCCGCCTTCTTGGCGATGGTGGTCAGCGGGGCGTCCGCGCAGCGGGTCAGCTCCTCCGTGGCCACTTTCAGGATCCGCTCGCGGTTGCGCTGCGCGTCCGAGCGCAGGGGAGCGTCCTTCTTCGGCTGCGGCACTGGTCCTCCTCCGGGGTCCGTGGCCGAATCCCGTCCTTGCTAAGCGGACAGCTGTCCGTTACGTTTCCCATGGAACGGACAGCTGTCCGGTTACCCCTCACCATAGCGGCGGATGCGGTCGGCCGGCACCGGTCGGTGCCCTCCGGCCACCGGTGGACCCGCCGCACACAGCCCGTTGACCTGTCACCAGACACCGAAGAAGGCTGAACATGGCCCCAACGCCCTCGTCGACGTCCAGCGCCATCATCCTGAACATCAACGGCGAGAAGCACCAGCTGACCGTCGACCACCGCACCACCCTGCTCGACGCCCTGCGCGAGCGCCTCGATCTCACCGGCACCAAGAAGGGCTGCGACCAGGGACAGTGCGGCGCCTGCACCGTCCTGGTCGACGGGCGCCGCGCCGTGTCCTGCCTGAACCTCGCCGTCGCGGCCGAGGGACGCGAGATCACCACCATCGAGGGCATGGCCGAGGGCGACCGGCTGCACCCGGTGCAGCAGGCCTTCCTCGACCTCGACGGCTACCAGTGCGGCTACTGCACTCCGGGCCAGATCTGCTCGGCCGTCGCCGTCATCGAGGAACACGCGGCCGGCTGGCCCAGCGCCGCCACCGAGGACGTACGGCCCGAGGCCGGACCGTCACCCCTGACACCGGACGAGATACGCGAGCGGATGAGCGGGAACCTGTGCCGCTGCGGCGCCTACGTCTCCATCGTCCAGGCGGTCGCCCGCGCGGCCGAGGCCCACGAGGCCGCGGTCCGCGACGGCCAGGACGAGACCGCGCAGGAGGCGGTGGCATGAGGGAGTTCGGATACCACCGCGCCGACGACGTCTCCGGCGCGGTGGCGCTGCTCGCCGCCGACCCGGACGCCCGCTACCTCGGCGGTGGCACCAACCTCGTCGACCTGATGAAGAACGGCGTCGAACGCCCCGCCCGACTCGTCGACGTCCGCGGACTCCCCCTCGACGGCATCGAGCCGACCGCTGACGGCGGGCTGCGCATCGGCGCGACCGTCACCAACAGCGACCTCGCCGCCCACCCCGAAGTACGCCGCCGCTACCCGGCGTTGTCCCAGGCGGTCCTGGCCGGTGCCTCCGGTCAACTGCGCAACATGGCCACCGTCGGCGGCAACCTGCTCCAGCGCACCCGCTGCGGCTACTTCACCGACGTCAGCAAGCCCTGCAACAAGCGCGCCCCCGGCAGTGGTTGCCCCGCACTCACCGGCGAACACCACAACCACGCCGTCCTGGGCGCCTCCGACCACTGCGTGGCCGTGCACCCCTCGGACATGGGCGTGGCCCTCGTGGCCTTCGACGCCGTCGTCACCTACGAGACACCCGACGGGCCGGGCGAGTCGCCGCTCACCGACTTCTACCTGCCCGTCGGCGACACCCCGCACCGGGAGACCGCCCTGCCGCCCGGCGCGCTGATCACCGGCGTCACCCTGCCGCCCGCCCCGGTCGCCGCCCGCTCCCGCTACCGCAAGGTGCGTGAACGCGCCTCGTACGCGTTCGCGATCGGCTCGGTGGCCGCCGCGCTCGACGTCGAGGACGGCGTCGTACGCGACGCCCGCCTGGCCCTCGGCGCGGTCGCCTCCCGGCCCTGGCGGGCCCGCGCGGCGGAGGACGTGCTGATCGGCGCACCGGCCGACGGCGCGGCCTTCGCCGCCGCCGCCGACGCCGAACTCGCGGACGCCAGGCCGCTGCCCGACAACGGATACAAGGTGACCCTCATGCGCAACCTCGTGGTGGCCGTGCTGACCGAACTCGCCGAGGAGGCCGCCCGATGACGACCGCGACGACCGGCCGTACGACGGCGAAGGGCGCCGTCGGCACCGCGCACCCGCGCGTGGAGGGGCGCGACAAGGTGACCGGTGCGGCCCGCTACGCCGGCGAGATCCCCTTCGCCGACCTCGCCCACGGCTGGCTGGTGCTGTCCACCGTCACCCGCGGCCGCATCCGCTCGCTCGACACCGGACCCGTCCTCGGCATGCCCGGAGTGCTCGCCGTCCTGCACCACGGCAACGCCCCGCGCGTCGACACCGACTACGTCGGCCTGCTCGGCTTGCGACCGGACCCGACCGCCGCCGTCTTCCAGCACGACCGGGTGCCGCACGCGGGCTGGCCGGTGGCCCTCGTCGTCGCCGAGACGTCCGAGCAGGCTCGGGAGGCCGCCGAGGCCCTCGTCGTCACGTACGACGAGGAACCTCACGACGTGGCGCTCACCGCCGGCCACCCCGACGCCTACCCGGCCGGCGGACACATGCCCGCCGTGACCGAGAAGGGCGACCTGACCGCCGGGCTCGCCGGGTCCGCCGTCGTCGTGGACGCGGAGTACACCACCCCCGAAGAGCACCACAGCATGATGGAGCCGCACGCGGCCACCGCCCGCTGGGACGGCGGCCGGCTGGAGGTCGTCGACTCCAACCAGGGCACCACCTGGATCCAGAGCGAGATCGCGAAGATGTTCTCCCTCGACGAGTCCTCGGTGCGGGTGCGCTCCGAGCACGTCGGCGGAGGCTTCGGCAGCAAGGGGCTGCGCGCCCACCAGGTGTCCGCCGTGATGGCCGCGACCGTCCTGCGGCGGCCGGTGCGGGTGGTGATGACGAGGCGCCAGATGTTCTCACTGGCCGGACATCGCAGCCCCACCATCCAACGGGTCAGGCTCGGCGCCGGCGCCGACGGCCGGCTGCGCGCACTGGAGCACCGCTCGCTGAGCCGGACATCCACCGTGTACGAGTTCGTCGAGGCCGGCGCCGGTGTCGCCAGGGTGATGTACGACGCCGACGCCCACCGCACCGCCAACCACGTGGTCCGGCTCGACGTGCCCTCCCCGACGTTCATGCGCGCGCCGGGCGAGGCGCCGGGGTCCTTCGCGATCGAGGCCGCGCTCGACGAACTCGCCGAGCGCTGCGGCATCGACCCGATCGAGCTGCGCCTGCGCAACGAGCCGGAAGCGGGCCCGGTCTCGGGGCAGCCGTTCAGCAGCCGCAACCTGGCCGCCTGCTTCCGCGAGGGCGCCCGCCGGTTCGGCTGGGCGGACCGCGACCCGCGGCCCGGCCTGCGCCGCGACGGTCGCTGGCTGCTGGGCACCGGCACGGCGGCGGCCTCCTTCCCCGCCGGCGCCGGTCCCTCCACGGCCCTGGTGACGGCCGAGGCCGACGGCACCTTCACGGTGCGGATCGCCGCCGCCGACATCGGCACCGGCGCCCGTACCGCGCTCACCCTGATAGCCGCCGACGCGCTGGAGGTCACGCCCGAGCAGGTCCGGGTCCGCATCGGGGACAGCGAGTTCGGGCCGGCGATGATCGCGGGCGGTTCGATGGGCACCCGGTCCTGGGCCTGGGCGGTCACCGAGGCGGCCCGCGAACTGCGGGAGCGGCTCACTCCGGGCACGGTCCTGCCGCCGGAGGGCATCACCGTACGGTCCGACACGACGGAGGCCCTCGGCGCCCTCGCGCAGAAGGAACGGCACTCCTTCGGGGCGCAGTTCGCCGAGGTCGCCGTGGACACCGCCACCGGCGAGGTGCGGGTACGCCGCATGCTCGGCGTCTTCGCGGCGGGCCGGATCGTGAACCCGCTCACCGCCCGCAACCAGCTCGTCGGCGGCATGGTCTGGGGCATCTCCATGGCCCTGCACGAGGAGGCGGTCCGGGACCGGGCCACCGGCGGCCTCTACGGCCCCGACCTCGCCGGCTACCACGTGGCCACGCACGCCGACGTCCCGGACATCGAGGCGGACTGGGTCGACGACCCCGACCCCGACGACCCGGTCGGCATCAAGGGCGTCGGCGAGATCGGCGTCGTGGGCGCCGCGGCGGCCGTCACCAACGCCGTCTGGCACGCCACCGGCGTACGCCACCGGAGTCTGCCGATCCGGCCGGACCGCGTGCTGGCGGCGGCGCCGTCCGCGGGTGGGGGAGCGGCGGATGCTTGACATCGCCGACGAGCTGGACCGCTGGCTGGCCGAGGGCCGGGAGTTCGCCGTCGCCACCGTGGTCTCCGTCGGCGGCAGCGCCCCGCGCGGCCCCGGCGCCGCCCTCGCCGTCGACAGCGAGGGCACGGCGATCGGCTCGGTCTCGGGCGGCTGTGTCGAGGGCGCGGTGTACGAGCTGTGCACCGCGGCCCTCCGGGACGGCGAGACGGTGCGTGAACGGTTCGGCTACAGCGACGAGGACGCCTTCGCGGTAGGGCTGACCTGCGGCGGGGTCATCGACGTGCTGGTCACACCGGTCGGCGCGCACGCGCCCGCGCGGGAGGTGTTCCGGGCGGCGCTGTCGACCGCCGCCCGGGGCGGGACCGCGGCCCTCGCCCGGGTCGTCCAGGGCCCGTCCGGGCTCCTGGGCAGGGCCCTGCTCGTCCGTCCCGACGGTTCCCACGACGGCGGTCTCGGCGGACACCCGGACCTGGACCGGACGGCGGTGGCCGAGGCGGGGGCCCTGCTGGACGCCGGCCGCACCGGCACGGTCGGCCTCTCGGAGGACGGGTCGCACTGCCCCGGCGGGCTCACGCTGCTCGTCGAGTCCAGTGTGCCGCCGCCCCGCATGATCGTCTTCGGCGCGGTGGACTTCGCGGCGGCGCTGGTACGGGTCGGCAAGTTCCTCGGCCACCACGTGACCGTCTGCGACGCCCGGGCGGTGTTCGCCACGCCGGCCCGCTTTCCCGAGGCCGACGAGGTCGTCGTCGACTGGCCGCACCGGTACCTGCGGAGCACACCCACCGACGGGCGCACGGTGCTGTGCGTGCTCACCCACGACGCCAAGTTCGACGTCCCGCTGCTGACGGAGGCCCTGCGGATGCCGGTCGCCTTCGTCGGGGCGATGGGCTCGCGCCGCACCCACGAGGACCGGGCCCGGCGGCTGCGCGAGGCCGGCCTGGGCGACCGGGAGCTGGCCAGGCTGCGCTCGCCGATCGGCCTGGACCTCGGCGCGCGGACGCCCGAGGAGACCGCGCTGTCCATCGCGGCCGAGATCGTCGCGGCCCGACGCGGTGGGACGGGCGTACCACTGACGGGCGGTGCGACCCCGATCCACCGGGACCTGACCGGGGCGGCCGCCTGACGGAGGGCGGCCGGAGCGGCTGCCCGGCGAGGCCGGTCCCGACGGCGGTCGTACGACCGCCGGGCGGGGCCGACTCGCCGGTGGCCGGCCGCGCACCGGTCGCCGCCGTCCTTCGTGACGCCAGGGCCGCCCGGTGCCGGTGACCGAAACGGCGAACGCGCCCGACGCCACCGGGACGCGTGGCCGCGGCCGGCACACCACGACGCCGGCGGAGTTCCGCCGTCCCGCCCCGGACCGCACCGAGCCGTCCGTTCACCGCACCCGCTCGCGGGCGTCCGCCCCGGCCATCCCGTGCTCGCCCAGCGGCCCCACCGTCAGCCCCGCGCGGCGGCAGTCGCCCACGATGTCCGGCAGGGCGGCCAGGGTGGCCCGCCAGCTGTCCGGGGCGCCGGCGTGGTCGGTGTCGTGCAGGAGGACCGTGCCGCCTCCCCGCAGCTTCGCCGCGACGCTCGCGCGCACCGACGCAGGGGTGGCGTCCTGCCGCCAGTCCTTGCCCCACGTCGTCCACAGCACCGGCCGCAGCCCGGCGCGGCGGGCGGCCGCCCAGCGTCCGGAGGTGAGGATGCCGTAGGGCGGGCGGTACCAGCGCGGTACCTGCCCGGCGGCCTCGCCCACCGCGTGCGCGGCGCGCAGCAGCCGGCGTACGTCCCGGGCCGGCGCCGGCCGCCAGGGGCGGTCGTGCGTCCAGCCGTGGACGGCGAGTTCGTGCCCGCGCCGGGCCAGCTCACGGGCGACTGCCGGGTGGTGTACGACGTTCTCGCCCAGGAGGAAGAAGGTCGCCCGTACGCCGAGCGCGTCCAGCGCGTCGAGGAAGTGCGGCGTGGACACCGGATCGGGTCCGTCGTCGAAGGTGAGGGCGACATGGTCGGGGCGGCCCTGTCCGGCCAGCCCCGGGAACCGGCGTCGGCGCAGCTCGGGCAGCCAGGTCGCGGCCGGCCCGACGTGGGCCAGCGCGACGGCGACGGGCGCGACGGCGTACACCGCCCGTCCGGCATGAAGCCCCTTACGCATCCGTGGTGCCTCCCGTACGTGTCCGTGGTACTCCCGGTCCGCCCGGCGATCCGGTCACGCCCCCCGCCGCCGGCTCCGCAGGCCCGGCCGGGGGCCGTCCCGCGCCGCCGGCGTCGTGTCCCAGGCACCGTGGACCGACGGCGCCCGCGCCAGTCCGACGCTGCCGAGCCCGATCAGGGCCACGCCGATCAGCTCGGGCAGCACCCGTACCCCGAGGGCGATCTCCTCGCCGAACAGGGCCGAGCCCAGGGCGACGCTGGTCAGCGCGTCGCCGAGGGTCAGCGCAGGCTGCGACGCCGCGAGCGTGCCCGCCCGCAACGCGCTCTGCAGCAGCAGGAAGCTGACCACGCCGACGACCGCCGTGGCGTACAGCGGCCACTGGGCCAGTACGGCGCCCGCCCCCTGGGGGAACCGACCGGTGACCTCCTTCAGAAGCGCAGCCGTACCGCCGAACCCCACCGCGGACGCCGATCCGAACAGCGCGGCGCGGGGAGCGCCCCGGACCAGGTTCCCGGCCGAGGCGAGCGACGTCATCACGACGAACAGCGCGAGGCCGGCCCAGCCCCACCGGCCGGATGTCGCGGTGTCGTGACCCGCCGACGGCGCGGCGGCGCCCAGGAAGAGGGCGAGCCCCACGGCCAGCGCCACGAAGGCCAGCCAGGTCCGCGAGTCGGGACGCCGGTGGAAAACCACGCTGCCGACCATCAGGGTGAACAGCAGCTCGCTGGCCATCAGGGGCTGGACGACGGCCAGCGTGCCCACCGCCAGCGCCGCCGCCTGCAGCACCGTCGTCAGCGCGAGCAGCGCCGCGCCGCCCACCCAGTACCGGTCGCGCGCCAGTCGCAGCAGCGAGCGCACCACCGTGTGGGCGGCGCCGGCCCGGTCGGCGTCCTGCGCCGCGGCCCGGCGCTGCAGTACCGACGCCGCCGCGTTGGACAGCGCCGCGAGCAGGGCCAGGACGACGGTGAGGGCACTCACCGCCGCACGCTCCCGGTCATCCGAACCGTGAGGCCAGCCGCCGGTACACCCCCGGAGCCGTGCCCCGGACCCGGCACGGCAACCGCAGCCAGCCCGGCACGTACACCTCGTCCCGGCCGCGCAGCACCGCGGTCCACACCGCGTCGGCCACGCGCTCGGCGGACACCGGGTGCGGCCTGGAACGCCGGTAGGGAGCGCCGCGGCGTTCGAAGAACGGTGTGTCGACGACGCCGGGCACCACATGGGTGATCCCTACCCCAGTGCCCCGCAACTCGTAGCGCAGGGCGTCCGCGAAGGCGCCGACCGCGGCCTTGGCGGCGGAGTACACGGCCTCGTCGCGCACCCCCACACTGCCCGCCAGCGACCCGATGAGCACCACCCGTCCCGTCCCCGCCTCGACCATCCCCGGCAGCAGCAGCCGCACGAGCCGCAGCGTGGCCAGCACGTTGATGTCGAGGACCTCCTCGATGCTGTGCGGCGGCATGTCCACGAACTCCCCGGCCCAGCCGACGCCGGCCCCGGCCACCAGCAGGTCCACCGGACCCACCGTGGCCAGCGTGAAGTCGGTGAGCTGCCGGTCGGCGCCGGGCAGCGTGAGGTCCGCCGCGAAAGCGGTGGCCGACGCGTCCGCGGCGACCTCGCGCAGCCGGCCCGCGTCACGCCCGCTGAGCACCAGTCGCCAGCCGCCCTCCTCGCCCAGCCGGCGGGCCACGGCAGCGCCGATGCCGGAGGACGCCCCCGTGACGAGCGCCGTGCGCGTCCCCGTGTCCCGGGTGCCGGCGGGCTCCCGCCGAGGCCTGGCGCGGTCCACGTCGGGAGCGACGACCCGCGGTCCGGGCGCGGAGCGGGGACGGGAGAACGCAGAGACCATGACGACCACCTTGGCTGGGGGCGGACGCGGAGCAGGCGACCGACCGGACGGCCGGCCTCCGCGTCCGGCCGGACGGGCGGTCACGGAGTATCCCCGGTGGAACACCCGAAACACCCCGAACGCCCGATCATGCTGCGGTCAGGTGGGTGATGGGGCGTTTCGTCGTAGTGATCCGCGAACGCGGCGGTTTGGAACGCGCCGGCCGGGCAACCCGGACCGCCATGCGTCCCGGCAGCTCATCGATGCCCCACCGGCCCGCGTCCCCGCGCGCCCCGCGGCACGGCAGCCGTCTGCTGGTGGTCAGCGCGAGCATGGGCGCCGGGCACGACACGGTCGCCGCCGAGCTGGTGCGCCGGACCCGGGAGCGCGGTGGCGACGCCCTCGCCGTCGACGTCCTCGCGCTGCTGCCGTACGGCCTGGGCCGTGCCCTGAGGCACTTCTACCGCGGGTCGGTACGCCACTTCCCCTGGGCGTACGCCCTCGTCCACCGCCTCTTCCTGCGCCCCGGCCCAGGACGCCGCCCCAGCGGCACGCCCCTGGCCCGGCTCGCCGGTGACCGGCTGCGGGAGCTGGCCGAGCGCACCGGAGCCGACGTGGTGGTCCCCGTCTTCCACCTCGGTGCCCAGCTGACCGGCCACCTCCGCGCCCGCGGCCTGCTGCCCGTGCCCAGCGTCGTCCTGGTGATCGACTTCGCCGTCCACCGGCAGTGGCTCCACCCCGGCAACGACCACTACCTGTGTCTCACCGAGGACGCGGCGCACGAGGTGCGGGAGACCACCGGCAGGCCGGCGGGGACGTGCGGTCCCGTCGTGGCCCCGGAGTACTTCGCCGAGGCTCCCGGGGCGGCCGAGTGGCACCGGCTGTTCGACCGGCTCGGCCCCGGGCGGCCCCCCGTCGTCCTGTCCGCCGGCGCCTGGGGCGTCGGCTCCCGCCTGGACACCACCGTCCGGCTCCTGACGGACCACGGCTTCCTGCCGGTCGTGCTCTGCGGTGAGAACGAGCGGCTGCGCCGCACGCTGTCCGGTGCACCGGGCGTGGTCGCGCTGGGCTGGGTGACGGACATGCCCGGCCTGCTGCACGCGGCCCGCGCCCTCGTCGACAACGCGGCCGGCCAGACCGCCGTCCAGGCGCTCGCCGCAGGACTGCCGGTCGTCGGGCACCGCCCGATACCCGGCCACGGCGCGGACGGCGTCCGGCGGATGGCCGCGCTGGGCGTGTCGGACGTCGCCGAGGACGACACCGCGCTGCTCGGCGCACTGCGGCGGCTCACAGCACCCGGCCCCGACCGGCGGGAACGGATCGCCGCCGGACACGCGCTGTTCACGGACGACGCCGTGAACCGGGTGACCGCCCTTGCCGACACCGGGCGCGCACGCCGGCGAGACCGCGCCCGTTTCCCCGGCCCGTGCGGTGGGCACCCGGCCCGGAGCGTGAACCGGCGGAAGGAGGCAAGCCGTGCGGCTCGACGAATTCCTGACCCTGGTCCGCGATCGCGGCGAGTACCACAGCAAGGAAGAGGCCGAGCAGGTCAGTACGGCCGTCCTGTGGGTGATCGCGTCCTGCATCGCACAGGAGGAGGCGGCCGGCCTGGCCTCCGACCTGCCCGCTCCCCTGGACGAGGCGCTGCGCCTGGAGCGCGGGCGTCCCGAGACCTTCGGCCGCGAGGAGTTCCTGCGGCGCGTGGCACAGCAGACGGGCGCCCGGCCCCGCACCGCGGAATGGGACGCGGGCGCCGTGCTCTCCACCCTCACCGAGGCGGTGCCCGACGCACGCGTCGACCGTCTCCTGAGCGACCTGCCCGCGGACTGCGCCGACCTCTTCGGTGGACCGGCACCGCACTGAGACCCCCGCCACACGTTGCGAACGGCCGGAACGGGGCACCCGGGCCCCGGCCGAGGAGACGGACCCCGAGGAGGCGTGCGATGACGGACGGTGAACAGCCCTACGACGCGCAGGACGCGCCGCTGGCCGGGTACGCGGCGCTCGCGACGACCTTCGCGGCGGGTGTCGGCGCGCTCGCCGTGACGGCGCGGCGCCGTGGGCTGCGCCTGCCCGACACCGTCCCCGCCTGGGACGTCGCCCTGCTGGGGACGGCGACGTTCAAGGCGTCCCGGCTGCTGACCAAGGACAAGGTCACCAGCTTCGTGCGGGCGCCGTTCACCCGCCGCGAGCGCGGGAGCAACGCCAACGAGGTCATGGACGCCCCGCGCGGCACGGGCCTGCGCCGGGCCGTCGGCGAGCTGGTCTCCTGCCCGTTCTGCGTCTCCGCCTGGGTGGCCGGCGGACTCGTCGGCACCTACGCCGTCGCGCCCCGGGCCGGGCGGCTGCTGTGCGCGGGCCTGACCGCCGTCGTGGTGTCGGACTGGCTCCAGTACGCGTGGAGCCTGACCGAGCAGAAGGCCGAGGGGTGAGCCGGCCAGGGAGGCGGGCCCGGGCAGAGGTGCGTACCGGCGCGGGCGCGCCCGCCCGGAAGGACCGGAAGGATCAGTCCCGTTCCGCGCGTGCGGCGCGCTCGGCGCGCTCCGTGTGCAGCTGCTTCACGCGGGCCGCCTCCTTGCGGACGTCGGCCTGGACGGCCTGCTCCCGCTCCAGCCACTCAGGGCGTTCCCGCTTCAGCGTCTCGATCTGCTCCGTGGTGAGCGGTTCGGTGACCCCGCCCCGGTGCAGGCCCGCGATGGACACGCCCAGCTTGGCCGCCACCACCGGACGCGGGTGCGGACCCTCGCGTCGCAGGTCCCGCAGCCAGGCGGGCGGGTCGGCCTGCAACGCGTTCAGCTCGGCGCGTGTGACGACGCCCTCCCGGAACTCGGCGGGTGTGGCCTCGAGGTACACACCCAGCTTCTTCGCCGCGGTCGCGGGCTTCATGGTCTGGGTGTTCTGGTGCGACGTCATGGTGTCAAGGGTATCGAGCATGTGAGCGGCTCCCGACCACGCCCGGTAACCTGGCCGGGTGACAGGCTCGGAAGAACCCCCCTCGTTCCGGCTCGCGTACGTCCCGGGGGTGACGCCCGACAAATGGGTGCGCATCTGGAACGAGCGGCTGCCCGGCGTCCCGCTGTCCCTGACCCAGGTCCCCGCCGCAGAAGCGGGCGGCGTGCTGCTGGACGGTGACGCCGACGCCGGGCTGCTGCGGCTGCCCGTGGACCGGACCGTCCTCAGCGCCATCCCGCTGTACACCGAGACGACGGTCGTGGTGATCCCCAAGGACCACCTCGTCACCGCGGCCGACGAGGTGACCGTCGAGGACCTGGCCGACGAGATCGTGCTGCACCCCCTGGACGACGTCCTCGGCTGGGAGAGGCCGCCCGGCCGGCCCGCCTTCGAGCGCCCGGCCACCACGGCGGACGCCGTCGAACTGGTGGCGGCCGGGATCGGCGTGCTCCTGGTGCCCCTGTCGCTGGCCCGGCTCCACCACCGCAAGGACCTCACGTACCGCACGGTGACGGACGCCCCCGGGTCGAGCGTGGCGCTGTCCTGGCCGGAGGACGCGCACACGGACCGGGTGGAGGACTTCATCGGGATCGTCCGGGGCCGGACCGTCAACAGCACCCGGGGCCGGCAGCCCGCCGCGGCATCCACGGGCGAGCGCACCGGGAAGGCCGCCGCCCGGCGCGGACCGGCGGCCGCGAAACAGACCGGCGGCGCGCGACGAGGCTCCGGCGGCGGTGCGAAGAGCGGCGGCGCGAAGAGCGGCGGTACCAGGGGCGGCGGTGCGAAGGGCGGCGGAGCCAAAGGCGGCGGTACCAGGGGCGGCAGGCGCGGGAAACCCCGCGGCCGCTGACGCCGCCGGATCGGCGGACGTCGGACCGGGCGTCGGCGCCGCCGGGGACCACCCGGGGTCCGGAGCGGCGTTCCGTGGGGTGGGGCGCCGGATCAGGACCTCCGGAATACCGGAAGACGTGCGAGAGGGCGCCCGGACGACAGGTACGGGGCTCAGGAGCGTCAACGGTACTGACGAGTTCGGCCGGTACCGGCCGTGGTGAGGGGTGAGGCCGGGGGATGAGGGGTGCGCGGTCAGGACGACGGCGCCGCCCGCGTGAGCCAGTCGTACGCCGCCTGTGCGGTGAACTCCCGCTGCCCGCCGCGCAGCAGCAGGCCGGCGGTGGCGAACTCCGGGGCGTCGGCCTGGGCGGCGACGTAGGGGATCGCGATGCACCGCATTCCGGCCGCGTGCGCGGCGGCGGCCCCGGGCGCGGCGTCCTCCAGCACCACGCAGTCGGCCGGGTCCGCCCCGAGCCTGCGAGCCGCCTCGAGGAAGACGTCGGGGGCGGGTTTGCCCTGCGCCACCTCGTCGGCCGAGACGACCGTGCGCAGATGCGCGTCCAGTCCGGTGCGGGCGAGGACCGCCCCGATGGCCTCGCGTGACGACCCCGACGCCACCGCCAGCGGAACGCCCTCGCCGGCCAGCAGCTCGACGAACTTCCGCATCTCGGGGTACGCGTGGGCGGAGGCGCGGGCCAGCTCCAGGTAGTGGCGGTTCTTGACGGCGAGCAGTTCCCCCACCGGGGCGCGCAGGTCGTACCGGCGCTTCCAGTCGGCGACCGTCTCCTGGGTGCTGATGCCCACGTAACCCTCGTGGTCGGCCCAGGTGAAGCCGGTGACGCCGTACTCGGCGAGGGTCCGCCGGCCCGCCTCGTAGTAGTGCGGCTCGCTGTCCACGAGTGTGCCGTCGAGGTCGAAGACGACCGAGATGCCGTTGAGAGTGCTCATGGGACCAGGATGCCAAGGTTCATTTCCGCGCCGTGCGCCCGATCGACTCCACCAGCGGCAGCATCCGGTGCGGCACGCGTTCGCGCAGCGCCACCTCGCTGCGGGTGCGGACCACCCCGGGCAGGCTGATCAGCTTCTGCACCACGTCCTCCAGGTGCGCGTTGTCGCGGGCCACGACCCGGGTCAGCAGATCCCCGCCGCCCGTGATGGAGAAGGCCTCGACGATCTCCGGGACGGCCGCCAGCGCCTCGCCCACCTCGTCCAGGTGGCCCTGGGTGACCTCGATGTGCACGAAGGCCAGCACCGGGTGGCCCAGTGCGGCGGGGGAGAGGGAGGGCCCGGTGCCGGTGATCACACCGTCGCGCTCCAGGCGGTCGAGCCGGGCCTGGAGTGTGCCGCGGGCGATCCCGAGGAGTCGGGCGTACTCACGCACGCTGGTGCGCGGCTGCTCCAGCAGCAGCCGCAGGATACGGGTGTCGAGTTCGTCGACGGCCATGACGCCCGGGTCCCTTCGTCGGCCATTGGCTCTTCGGTGGCTGTGTCGTTGACATGATCACTGTACCAATGGCTCAGTTCTGAAGGCGCCTCTTGAGCCACTGTCGGTGGAGATGCTGATATGGAGGAGTCGATGGCGCTGCGGATCCCGCGGCGCCTTTTTCATGCCGATGACCGGGCGGACGACGACCGGTTCGCGAAGGGGGCGGTGCCTGGTGCTCAAGAGGGTGTTCATGACCCCGGACCCGGGGCGGTCGCGGCTGCGGTTCGCCGCGCGGGCCGTCCTCGGCATCGGCCTGGCCGTCGTCGTCTGCGGCCTGGCGGGGACCTCCCTCGTCGGCGCCGTCACCGGCGGGCTCGCCGCACTGCTCGCGCTGTTCACCGTCACCGACGCCACCGTGCGCGGACAGGCGGTCACCACCGCGTTGCTGCCGGTCGTGGGGCTGCCGGTGCTCGCCGCCGCTGCCGCGCTGCACGACCACCCCGTGGCCCGGGGCCTCGCCTTCCTGGCCGTCGTCGGTGCGGGCGTGTACGCCCGGCGCTGGGGGCCGCGCGGGCACAGCCTCGGCGTGTTCGCGTTCATGACCTTCTTCATCGCCCAGTTCCTGCACGCGACCGGCGACCGACTCCCCGAGATGTACGCCGCCGTCCTGCTGGCCCTGGCCGCCGCCGCGGTGGTGCGCTTCGGCGTGTGGTGCTACGAGCGCCGGCTGCCCGCACCGGTCGTCCCCGCACCGCCCGCCGGCACCGGGCTCGCCCGCATCACCACCCGCCAGGCCGTGCAGGCCACCGCGGGCGCCGGTTTCGCCCTGGTCGCGGGCCAGATGGTGTCCGGCGACCGCTGGTACTGGGCCGTGGGGGCCACCTGGTGGGTCTTCGTCAACACCACCTCGCGCGGCGAGACCCTGGTCCGCGGTTTCCGCCGGGTCCTCGGCACGGTCATCGGCATCGGCCTGGGCTTCCTGATCGCCGTTCCGCTGGCCGGCGCCGCGGTGCCCTCCGCCGTGCTCGCCGCCGCCTGCGTCTTCGGCATCTTCTACACCGCCGCGGTCTCCTACACCTGGATGATGCTCTGCGTCACGCTCCTCGCCGAGCTGCTCTACGGCCTCCTGGGCGTCCTCAGTCCCGGACTGCTCGCCCTGCGCCTCGCCGAGACCGGCGTGGGGGCGCTCGGTGCCGCGCTCGCGGTGCTCCTCGTCCTGCCCGTCACCACGCACGCCGTCAACGACGCCTGGATCCAGCGCGCCCTGCGCTGCGTGCACGCCTGCACCGCCGAGGCCGCCGCCCGCCTGGCCGGGACCGAGAACGCCGATCCGGCGCCGCGGGTGGCCGAACTGGAGCAGCTGCTCGGCCGGGTCCGGCTGTCGCTCGGCCCACTCGTGCACCCGCTGAACCCGATGCTCCACCGCAAGCGGCGCGCCCGCCGCGTGCTCGCCCTGCTCGACGACTGCGCCCGGGAGATCCGTGGCCTGGTCGCCGTCGCCGCCGACCCGGAGGCCTCGCACGACGCCCGCCTGGCCGCCGCCTGCTGGCGTGTGGAGGCCGCGGTCGAGGCGCTCACCGGCGGCGGAGCCGTTCCCGCCCGGGAGGCCGGGCCGCTCGCCGCCGAACCCGCGTTGGCCCACCTCCACGGTCTGGAACGCGCCCTGTCCGAACTCGCCGCGCCCTTGCGGAACCCCTCCCGTCCGCCCCTGGTCGGTGCGTGAGCGGAACGGCCCCACGCCACGTCACCCATTTGGTCTAGACCGGATGTGGTCGACTGCTACCGTCGCTGCGGACAGGACGACCAGGTCGGCGCTCCCCGAGCCGCCGGACCGGGCGGCACGAGGCAGCATGAGCTCGTAGCGGAACGAGAGGGGCCAGTGGTGGCGGACGGCGGCGGGCGGAAGCGGCGGGCGTTCATCGGGTCGTTCACGGCGGCCGGCGGTCCGGGGATCCTGATGGTGACCGTCGCCCCCGACAGCGGCGCGCTCACGGTCGTCAGCGGCACGGACCGCCTGCCCGACCCCTCCTACCTGGCCCTGGCGCCCGACGGGGACACGCTCTACGCCGTCAGTGAGCGGGCCGAGGGCGCGGTGGCCGCCTACCGCGTGACCGGGGACAGACCCGAGCCGGCCGGGCGGCCGGTGCCCGTGAACGGCGACGGACCGACCCATCTGAGCCTGTACGCCGGGCACGTCCTGACCGCCAACTACGGCTCCGGCAGCGTCACCGCCGTGCCGGTCCGCGCCGACGGCACCCTCGCCCGCACACCGTCGGGCGTCCTCCAGCACACCGGATCGGGCCCGCACGCCCAACGGCAGCAGGGGCCGCACGCCCACCAGGTGCAGCCCGACCCGAGCGGGCGGTGGGCCGTCAGCGTGGACCTCGGCACCGACTCCGTGCGGGTCTGCCGCCTGACGGACGGCGTCCTCGTCGTGCACCGGGAGGTCGCGCTGCGCCCCGGCTCGGGGCCGCGGCACCTGGCCTTCCATCCCGACGGCTCCCACGCCTACGTGGTCAACGAGCTGGCGCCCGCCGTCACCGTCTGCCGCTGGGACGCCGCCGACGGCGTGCTGCAGCCCCTCACCGAGGTGCCGGTGCTGGCCGGGGTCCCGGCCGGCGACGCCTACCCGTCCGGCATCGTGGTCTCGCCCGACGGCCGCTTCGTGTGGACCGCGACCCGGGGCGAGGACGTCCTGTCCGTGTTCGAGGTGGTGCCGGACGGACTGCGCCTCTTCGGGACGGTGCCCTGCGGCGGACACTGGCCGCGGGCCATCGCCGCGTCGGACGGTTTCCTGTACGTGGCGAACGAGCGCTCCGGTGACGTGACCTGGTTCGCACTGGACCCGCAGACCGGCGTGCCCCGGCACGGCGGCTCACTCGCGGTACCCGCGGCATCCTGCGTGATCTTCGGCTGACCCGGCGCCGTCCCGCACGCCTGGCGTACGGCCTGTCTGCGCGGCGCAGCACGGCGCCATGATCGTGCCGGTGGGGGCTTGCCCGGCCCCGGGGCTTGTGGCCGCGGGCTCCGTGCCCCGGCGGCGCCCGGCACGCCCGGCGCAGGGCTCGTCCGCCCCCACGCCGCAGGACGCCAGGATCGGTCCGGTTCCCGTGCCGGTGGGCTCGGTGGGTGCCAGGGCCTGTGGCTCACGGACGGGCGGGGTTGCGCCTGCCCCGGCGGCGTCCCGCACGGCTGACGGCAAGGACCGCCCGGTCGCGCGTCGCGCACGGCGCGGCCAAGGGCCCGCTCCCCGTACCGCGGAGCGGGCCCTTCCGGTCGTGCGTGCGACCTCGTGTGCGCTCCGCGGCTCAGTGAACCGGTGCGCCCTGCGGCTGCTGGGGCGAGATGCCGAGCGCCGTCGTGTACTTCGCCAGCGTCAGCTTCCCGATCGCGGGGTAGGGGCCGAGCGGCTCGGCGCTGGAGCAGCCCGCCTCCTTGGCCGCCTCCTCCAGCAGGCTCGCCTCGATCTCCGGACCGATCAGGTACGGGGCGAGCGCCAGCTGCTGCGAGCCCGAGGACCGCAGCTGCTCGGCCACGGACGCGATGGAGCCCTCCTCGTCCAGGGCCGCCGCCATCACCGGGACGGCGAGGCGCGCGGCGAGCAGCATGCCGGTGATCCCGGCCGCCTGGACGGCCTCGTCACCGCCCACGGAGGCCAGGATGATGCCGTCCGCGGCGGTCGCCACGGTGAACAGGCGGGCGCGGTCGGCGCGGGCCAGTCCGGCCTCGGAGAGCCGCACGTGCAGCGCCTCGGCGAGCAGCGGGTGCGGGCCGAGCACGTCGGTCAGCTCGGCCGCGATCCTGCTGTCCATGACGGCCTGCCGGATCCGGCGCAGCAGCGCGCCGTCCGGACCGGCGAGCAGCGGCACGACGACGGCGACGGGGCCCTCCGGCTCCTTCACGTCCACCCCGGCGGCCTGCGCCTGCTCGTAGCGGGCGGTGCGCTCCTCGGCGGCATGCACGAGGACGGTCGACAGGGAGAAGAACTCCTCGTCGTCCCCGTCGAGCCAGCCGATCCGGGCGTCGAGGCCGGGCAGCTCGGAGCGGGCGATGCTGATGACCTCTTCGGCGAGGCCGCGGGTGGCGCTACTGGGCGTGCCCGGCACGGCGAGGACGAGCGCGGGCGCGCCCTCGGGAGCCACCAGGGGTTCGGGACGGCGGTGCCGTCCGGGCTGGCGGGGGCGCGGCATTCGTACTGGCAGGCCGGACGCGGGCCCAGTGGAGGAGCTCATGGCGCCGCATGTTACTGGTTTCCCGGGTTTCCCTGTTCGGGGAGGGTGCAGGTGAGCGTTATCCGTCCGGTTTTGTCGGATGAGTGATGTACGGATCGGCCGACATCGGCACGATTCACCTCGTTGGTGGACCGATTCTCAGCCGCCGGGCACAGTCGTCACCCGGGAGGGTGAGCGAGCCGGTGACCAGGTCGGTCGCGACGCCGACGGAGCCGTGCCGCGGGTCACCCTCCGCGGCCGTCCGCCGAGCGTGCGCGAGCCGCTCGGCCGGCTCCTCCTCCAGCGGCACGACGAGGGCGTCGCCCGACTTCAGCGGGCCCCGGTGACCGCGACGCGGGGCTCGCCGCCGGGCGGGCGGAGCGCGGCGACGGAGTCGGCCATGTGCGGGGCGGCCCGCGGAACGTCCGCGGCGCCGGGGCCCACCGCCACGAAGCCGACGCTCACGGCAGGCGCCAGTCGACCGGCTGACCTCCCAGTCGCATCAGCAGGTCGTTGGCCCGGCTGAACGGACGGGAGCCGAAGAAGCCGCGGTCGGCCGACATCGGGGACGGGTGCGCGGACTCCACGACCGGCAGGTCCCCGAGCAGCGGGCGCAGGTTGCGGGCGTCGCGGCCCCACAGGATGGACACCATCGGCTTGCCGCGCGCGGCCAAGGCGCGAATCGCCTGCTCGGTGACCTCCTCCCAGCCCTTGCCGCGGTGGGCTGCGGGCTTGCGCGGGGCCGTGGTGAGCGCCCTGTTGAGCAGCAGCACGCCCTGCCGGGTCCACGGGGTCAGGTCCCCGTTGGAGGGCTGCGGCAGGTTCAGGTCGGTGTTCAGCTCCCGGAAGATGTTGATGAGGCTGCCGGGCAGCGGACGCACGTCGGGCGCGACCGAGAACGACAGCCCCACCGCGTGTCCCGGGGTCGGATACGGGTCCTGTCCGACGATCAGGACGCGGACGTCGTCGAAGGGCTGCTGGAAGGCCCGCAGGACGTTCGCTCCGGCCGGGAGATAGGTGCGTCCGGCGGCGATCTCCGCGCGCAGGAACTCACCCATCGAGGTGATCCGCCCGGCGACGGGTTCCAGGGCCTTCGCCCAGCCCGCTTCGACGATTTCATGCAAGGGTCGTGGTGCCACGGGCGTCACCCTACTGCCGTACGGGTGGCGCCGATCAACCGGTGGCCAGGGCCGGACCCCCTGCCCGGCTCATCCGACGACCGCGGCCCGCACGCACAGCACGTCCGGCAGGTGCGAGGCCAACTGCTGCCAGCTGTCACCGTCGTCGGCCGACGCGAACACCTCGCCGTTGCGGTTGCCGAAGTACACGCCCGCCCGGTCCGCGTCGTCGGTGGACAGCGCGTCGCGCAGCACCGTGCCGTAGTGGTCCTCCTGGGGCAGTCCCGTCGAGAGCGGCTCCCAGCTCCTGCCCGCGTCCGCCGTGCGGAAGACCCGACACCGGCGACCGGCCGGAACGCGGTCCGAGTCGGCGTTGATCGGGAAGACGTACGCCGTGTCGCCGCGGTGCGGATGGGCGGCCACCGCGAAACCGAACGTGGACGGCAACCCCGCGCCGATGTCCGTCCAGTGCGCGCCGGCGTCGTCGCTGCGGTACACGCCCCAGTGGTTCTGCAGGTACAGCCGGTCCGGCGTCGCCGCGTCCCGCGCGACCTTGTGCACGCACTGGCCGAACTCCGGGTCGGGGTCCGGCAGGAACACCGCGGAGACACCGGAGTTGGACGGTGCCCAGCTCTCGCCGCCGTCGGCCGTGCGGAACACTCCCGCCGCCGAGACGGCGACCGTCACCGACCGCGGGTCCCGCTCGTCGGTGAGGACGGTGTGCAGCCCCTCGCCGCCGCCACCCGGCACCCACTGCGACCGCGTGGGGTGCTCCCACAGGGGGCGGATCAGCTCGAAACTCTCGCCGCGGTCCTCCGAGCGGTACAGCGCGGCCGGTTCCGTGCCCGCGTAGACCACGTCCGGCTCCGCGGCGGCCGGGTGCAGCTGCCACACCCGCTCCAGCGAAGCACCCGTCTCCTCGGGGAACCTGACGGCCGGTGTGCTCGGTTCGGTCCAGGTCCGCCCCAGGTCGTCGGAGTGGAACACCGACGGGCCCCAGTGCGCGCTGTCACCGCCGGCCAGCAGCCGCGGGGTGTCGCGCCGGGTGTCGAGGGCGACCGAGTACACGGCCTGTGCGTTGAAGCAGGGACTTTCGTCGAACTCCCAGGTGCCACCCCGCCGGCGCCCGATGAACAGGCCCTTGCGGGTGCCCACGGCGAGCAGTACCTCGGTCATGCCGATCACCTCCGCGACGTCGTCGTCGACGCCTTTGTCTCGGACACCGGCCAGTCTGCACCCAGGCACTGACAGTCACCCCGGGGAAGCCCTTCGTCGCAGGTCAAGACGGCGAGGCCGCCTCCGCTCGGTCGGCTCCGCTCGGTCGGCTCCCGTCCCGCATCACCCGCTCCCGGACGCCGGGACCGGCCCCGTCCGGCAGCGTGGGTGACGCGCCCGCCGGCCCCGAGCCCCTCCCGGGAGGCCGGACAGGTCCGGGCGCGGGACGCCCGGACCTGACGCGACGGGGATCACCCCTGGCTCACGCGTGCGTCACTTGTAGGTGATGTCGGACGACGCGTACTTGCAGTGCGTACCGTCGGCGCCGGAGCCGTTCGAGTCGGGCTCGTCGCCGTCGTCGTTGCCGATGTACTTCTGGCACGGGACGATCTTCTTGCTGCTGTCCCCGACGATCGTGATGTTGCGCAGGGTCGCGCTGTCGCCGTAGTTGGTGTTGATCCCGGCGATCCGGCTGCCCTTCCAGGTCACCTCGATGGTGTCGAGGTTGATCGTCCGCTTGTACTGCGTGGAGCAGTTGCCGCAGGAGCGGACGAAGGTGCCGAAGTTCTTGACGGCGAAGCCGGAGACGTTCAGTGTGCCGGCGCCGTTGAACTGGAACACCTTGTCGCTGGCTTCCTTCGCGCCTCCGCCGGAGACGGTGTAGACGTTCGACGACGAGGAGCCGCGGAAGGTGGCGGCGTCCTCGCCGACGTCCTCCCACCAGACGTTCTGCAGGGTGCAACTGCCCTTGCAGTGGATGCCGTCCGCGGCCGGGGCGCCGATGATCACGTTCTTGAGGACGGCGCCGGGGGCCAGTTCGAGGATCGGACCCTGGTCCTCGCCCTGGCCGCCGGAGCCGAGGTCGCCGGTGCCGTAGAGGCGCTTCATCCCGTAGTCCTTGGTACCGGAGACCGAGATGGTGGAGGAGACGCCCTGGCTGCCGTTGGGGGTCGGCCAGGTGGCGGCGTGCGCCGACGGAGCCCCGGTGGTCATGAGCATGCCAACAGAGACTCCGAGCGCGGCCAGCGCGCCGGTGGCGGCCCGTCGCCGCGCTCGTGGCCGTGTCGCAGCAGTCATGTTCTGATCCCTTCCGTAGGGAGTGGGGGTGGAACGGAACATGTACGTGAACGCTGTGCGTCAACATGACCATCATCGCGAACGCGGAGGGCCCATGTGGGGGTTCTGGGTGGCCTGCCGCGTTCGCGACGGTCATGCTGATGAACGGACCGTAGAGGGCAAGCGCTTTCTAGTCAACGCTTTGCGCGAGGTGCCGTCTCACATCGCCCAGCCGTACTGGTCCGGCATGCGGACCTCGGCACCCAGTTCCCGGGCGGCGTGCTGGGCCCAGGACGGGTTGCGCAGCAGCTCGCGGCCCAGCAGCACCGCGTCGGCCTCGCCGTTGGCCAGGATCTTCTCGGCCTGCTCGATCTCGGTGATCAGCCCGACGGCGGCGACCGGCAGCGCGGTGTCGGACTTCACGCGTGCGGCGAACGGGACCTGGTAGCCGGGCCCGGTCGGGATCCGGACGCGGGGGACGTTGCCGCCGGTGGAGACGTCGAGGAGGTCGACGCCGTGGGCCCGCAGGTCGCGGGCGAGGCGGACGGTGTCGTCGGGCGTCCAGCCGCCGTCCTCCAGCCAGTCGGTCGCCGAGACGCGGAAGAACAGCGGCTTGCCCTCGGGCCACACCTCGCGCACGGCGTCGACGACCTCCAGCGCGAACCGGGTCCGGTTCTCGTACGAGCCGCCGTAGGCGTCGGTGCGGTGGTTGGAGTGCGGCGACAGGAACTCGTGGATCAGGTAGCCGTGGGCGCCATGGATCTCGACGATCTCGAAACCGGCGGCGAGGGCCCGGCGCGCGGCGTCGGCGAACTGGCCGACGATCTCCTGGATCTGCTCGACGGTCAGCTCGGTCGGCACCGGGTGGCGCTCGTCGAAGGCGTCAGCGCTCGGGGCCAGCGGCTGCCAGCCGTGCGCCTCCGGGCCCACCGGGGCCCCGCCCTTCCACGGCTGCGCCGTCGACGCCTTGCGGCCCGCGTGGGCGAGCTGGACCGCCGGAACCGTGCCCTGCGACCGCAGGAAGCCCGTGATCCGGCGGAACGCCTCGACCTGGGTGTCGTTCCACAGGCCGAGGTCCTGCGGGGAGATGCGGGCTTCCGGGGACACCCCGGTGGCCTCGACGATGATCAGGCCGGTCCCGCCCACCGCGCGTGCACCGTAGTGAGCGAAGTGCCAGTCGCCGGGAACGCCGGCCGACGGGCCCTCCGGAGCGGCGGAGTACTGGCACATGGGCGGCATCCAGATCCGGTTCGGGATCGTGGTGTCACGCAGTCGGAGAGGCTGGAAGAGGGCGCTCATGGTGGGCTGCTCCCTTGGTCGAGGGCGGGACGGAACAGCTCGTACGATAGCTCTCGTAGTACGGTGGATGTCAAACTACGATGTCCTTCGTACAATGCAGGGACCCCTCCTGAACGGTGGGACCCTCCCGGACGACTGGAGCCGCCGTGACCCCCGCCACCACTGCCGCACCCGGCACCCGCGACCTGCCGCACCCGGCGCGCGAGGAGATCCGCCTGGAGGGCGTGCTGCACGCGCTGTCCGATCCGTTGCGGCTGCGGATCGTGCGGGACCTCGCCGCCGACAGCGACGAGCTCTTCTCCTGCTCCTACTTCGACCTGCCCGTCACCAAGTCCACCTCCACGCACCACTTCCGGGTGCTGCGCGAGAGCGGAGTGATCCGGCAGACCTACCGGGGCACGGCCAAGATGAACGGGCTGCGCAGGGCGGACCTGGACGCCCTCTTCCCCGGCCTGCTCGACGCCCTCCTGGCCGCCGCCGACCGCCAGGCCGCCCGGCTCGGCACCGGCTGACGGGACTCGGCCGCACTCGGCTCGCCGTCCGGCGCCGGTTCCACCGGTGGAGAGGGGGCCCTGGCGGTCGCGGCGTCCCACCGCTTCCGCTCGGCTGACAGGGTGCCGTGCGCGGCGAACGGTGCGTGTTCCGGTCGGACGGGTTGTGATCGTGCGGATACGTTACGTGTGTGCTCGAAGCATCCTTCGTTGATCGTTCTCTTCAGCTTTCCGACCGCTGTCCGGACGACGGTGAGATGTCCGTGCGGCACGACTGGGTGGTGCGCGAAGGCGGCACCACCACCTCGTGGTTCGACGTCCGGCTGACCTTCACCGACGGCGCACGGGTGGAGGCGCTTGCCGTGCTGTCCGGGGACGGCGTCCGGATCGAGGACGTACGGGCGAGGCCGCCCCTGTCCCTCGACGACCTGGCGGTCCTCGCCGACTGGCTGGAGACCCCGCTGTTCGAGGCCTGTGTGCGGGACTCCCCGGGTGCCGCACCGGCCACGCCGAGGCGGGCCCGGCCCGAGTGGCCGCGCGGCAGGGAGGGGTGCCGGCTGGCCGCGCAGGAGTACCGGGCGGCCCGGGAGCAGGGTGCCGACCCTGTGCTCGCGGTGATGCGCGTGACGGGGCACAGCCGGCGGAAGTCGCTCAGGCTGATCGGCCAGGCGCGCGACGAGGGCTTCCTGACCCCGCGCCGCGCCCGGCGCTGAGCTGCCGCGGAACACCCGTCACAGCATCGTGCGCATCCGGGAGATCTCGCTGGTCTGCTGGGCGACCACGTCGTCGGCCATCTCCTCGATCTGCACGTTGTTGCCGTGCGACTTCACCTCCGTGGCCATGGTGATCGCGCCCTCGTGGTGAGTGATCATCAGCGTGAGGAAGAGCTGGTCGAAGGCCTCGCCCTCCGTCGCACGCAGCTCGTCGAGCTGTGCCCGCGTCGCCATCCCGGGCATCGCGGCGTGGTCGTGCCCGCCGTCGCTCTCCTTCTCTCCGTGGGTCTTCAGCCAGCCCCGCATCGCCGCGATCTCCGGGCCCTGCGCGGCGGCGATCCGTTCGGCGAGTTTTCTGACCTTGCCGGATTCGGCGTGCTCCGGCACGAGTTCGGTCATCTCCAGCGCCTGGGCGTGGTGCTGGATCATCATGCGCGCGTAGGAGACGTCCGCCGAGTTGGGGGAGTCGTCGTCGGCGCGCTGTTTCTCGGCGTCCTCGGCGGACAGCGTCCGGTTGCCCTCCCCCGGCTTGCCCGGGGCGATCACCGAAGGCCCGGCGGCGGACGCCGGCCCGGTGTCCGAACCGGAGTCGCAGGCCCCGAGCCCGAACACGGCCAGCGCGGTCAGCGAGGCGGTGACGAGCGAAGCGCGGGTCGACCGGGGGCGAAGGGACACAACGACCTCCTGGGGCAGGCGGGATGGGGGACACGTCGTGAGTGCCATGACCGTCCTAGCACGCTTCCGTGCGTCAGTGATCAAAAAACTTCATTGCGTGTTTGTTGCCCCCTGTTGGTATGAGCATGGCGAAGACGATACTGCGGGGTGCGTGAACCGTTCCGAAGGGAACGGACGCAGGGAGGAACACCGTGATCCTGTTCAACGACCCGCGAACACGGCGCAGACGCCTGGGAGTCGCGGCTGCCGCCGCAGGCCTTCTGTCCGCGCTGCTGACAGCCGGTCCGGCCATGGCGACCCCCGACCCGGGGGACGCTCCGGCCACGTCGAAGGAGGTGTCCGGGAGTGCGCGCGCCGAGGTGCGCGAGGCCATCGCGAGCGGTGAGATACCCGGCCAGGACGAGATAGTCCACTCCGGCAACATCGAGCACCTGGCCAACATCCCCAAGGACGTGCTCCCCGGCACCAACTCGGACCTGGCCTTCCAGGGCCGGTACGCCTTCGCCGGCAACTACGACGGCTTCCGCGTCTTCGACATCAGCAACCCGAAGAAGCCGAAGACCGTCGCCCAGGTGCTGTGTCCCGGTTCGCAGAACGACGTCTCCGTCTCCGGTGACCTGCTGTTCCTGTCGACCGACTCGTCGCGCAGCGACAGCAGTTGCAACAGCACCACGCAGCCCGCGACGGAGAAGTCCTCGTGGGAGGGCATGAAGGTCTTCGACATCAGCGACAAGCGCAACCCGAAGTACGTCGCCGCCGTCGAGACCGCCTGCGGCTCGCACACCCACACGCTGGTGCCCGAGCGCAAGAACGTCTACGTCTACGTCTCCTCGTACTCGCCGAACGCCGCCTACCCCGACTGCCGGCCGCCGCACGACGGGATCTCCGTCATCAAGGTGCCCCGCGAGGCCCCCGAGAAGGCGGCCGTCGTGGGCTTCCCGGTGCTGTTCCCCGGTGAGGGGCCGGACGGCGGCGGCAACCCGGGCGGTCCCATCAACCCGGGCGTCTCCAAGACCACCGGCTGCCACGACATCACGGTCCTGCCCTCGAAGGACCTGGCCGCGGGCGCCTGCATGGGCGACGGCATCCTGTTCTCCATCAAGGACCCGGAGCGTCCGAAGGTCATCGACCGGGTGCAGGACAACGTCAACTTCGCGTTCTGGCACTCGGCGACCTTCAACCAGGCGACGAACAAGGTCGTCTTCACCGACGAGCTGGGCGGCGGCGGTGCCGCCACCTGCAACGCGGAGATCGGCCCGAACCGTGGCGCCGACGGCATCTACGACATCGTCGGCAAGGGCGACCACCGCAAGCTGGTCTTCCGCAGCTACTTCAAGATCCCCCGCCACCAGGCGGACACCGAGAACTGCGTGGCCCACAACGGCTCGCTGATCCCGGTCAAGGGACGGGACATCATGGTCCAGGCCTGGTACCAGGGTGGCATCTCCGTCTGGGAGTTCACCGACTCCTCGCGCCCCAGGGAGATCGCCTACTTCGAGCGTGGCCCGCTGAGCACGGACGGCCTCACCAGCGGCGGTTCCTGGTCGGCGTACTACTACAACGGCTACATCTACTCGAACGACATGGCCAAGGGCTTCGACGTCCTCAAGCTGAACGACCGGCGCACCGACCCGGCCAAGCGGGTTCACCTGCGCGAGCTCAACGTGCAGACCCAGCCGGACTACTTCGACTGATCGGGCACGCCGGTCGCGAAGAACCGTGACAGGTCGGCCTCGCACCTCGTCCCGCCGGGCGCCTCGGCGTCCGGCGGGACACCCCGCTCCCACTCCAGCCGGTAGCGCTTGAACAGCTCGGCGCGCAGCACCGGCACGGGCATCGGCACGCCCGGCACCAGAGCGGCGAAGACGGCACCCATCAGCAGCGCGCGCAGCATCGGGTAGTCGCGGTCGACGTCCGACGAGCCGTGCCGGGCCACCGTGTCCCGCAGCAGCTCCGCGAGCCGCCGTTGTTCCGGGCACGGCACGAAGCCCTCGGCCTGGAGCAGGCCCGCCATGTGCTGGCGCATGAGCACCGGCCGGTCCCGGGCCAGGCCCAGGATCGCGTCGATGGCCCGCGCCATCCGCTCCGGACCCTCCACGGTGCGCGGCTCGCGCTCCAGCGCCTCCTCCAGTGTGCGGTGCATCAGCCGGTGCACGGCGGACTGCACGAGCTGCCGCTTGCCGGGGAAGTAGTACGAGACCAGACCACGGGCCGAGCCCGCCCGGTCGGCGATGTCGCCCAGCGTGGTGGCGTCGTAACCGTGCTCGCCCACCAGCTCCACGGCGGCCTGCAGGAGCCGCTCCTTCGAACGTCTCCGCAACTCTTCATTGACCGAGGCGCTGCGCGGGGACATGCTGTACTCCTGCGTTGACTGGCTGCCAGCCAACTATACTCAGCGCAGGCGGACGGGCCCCAGGGGTCCGGTCCGGCCACCGTCTGCCTCGGGCGACACGGGGGATCGTCCGAGGCGGACGGCCACCACGGCTGGTTGCCTCGGGCTACGTCCCTCCGCCGGCGCCCGGAGCGCGACTCCCGACGCCGCCCCGCTCACAGGTGCCGGCGCCGGTGCACCAGCACCGCGAGCGCCACCACCAGGGCGCCCAGGAGCCAGCCGCCGCCGACGTCCGTGGCCCAGTGGACGCCGAGCCACACCCGGGTCGCCCCGACGCCGGCCATGGAGACCACGGCCACGGCCAGCGCGGTCAGGTACAGGCCGCGGGCGGCGCCGTAGTGATGGAGCAGCCACACCAGCAGCCCGCACACGACCGTGGCGGTCATGGCGTGGCCGGACGGGAACGCGGCGTAGCGCGCGGAGTCCACGGGGTCGGGCCAGACGGGGCGGGGCCGGTCCACCGCCGCCTTCAGCGCCTGCTGCAACAGGCTGCCCAGCAGGCAGGTCGTCCCCAGCCACACGGCCGTCCACCGGTCCTCGCGCCGCCACCACAGCCACACGACCACCGCCGCGCACAGCAGACGCATCGTCCACGGGTCCCACACCCAGTCGGTGAGGATGCGCATGGCCTGCGTGATGCCCGGTTCGTCGACCGCCCAGCGGTGCGTCGTCACGGCGATGTCGTCGTCCAGGCCGGTCAACGGGCGCCAATCGACGGCGACCAGGGCGAGCAGCAGCGCGGAGCACGCCGCCAGGGCCCAGGTGAGGCGGAGGGTGGTGCGGGAACGCGGCGGTGTGGGCGGGGAGTCGACAGGCGGCGTCTGCATGCTGCGATACTCGCCGAACCGGAGGGCTCGGGGCCAATCCCCGCGACGACGGTCCGCCGAGGGTTCGTGCCGCGCCGGCAGCCGCCGCGGGCTGCCGGACGAGTGCGTGGTGTCCGCGAGCCCGGATTGCCGAGAGCCCGTGTCGAGTCCTCGGCTGCGGGCCGTGACGGCGGTCGGCGTGCTTGCTGCCGCGGGCTGCCGGGGGTGTGTCGTGTCAGTGAGCCCGGGGTGTCGACGGTTCGCGCCGGGCTCCCAGCCCGGGCCGCCAAGTCGCTCACGGCGGCCGCGGCCCGGCTGGGCAGGGTGTTCGCGGCGGCCGCGGCCCGGCTGGGCGAGGTGTTCGCGGCGGCCGCGGCCCGGCTCGGCGGGGTGCTCGCGGCAGCCGAGCCGGGCCGCGGCCGGCAGGGTGTTCGCGGAGCCGCGGCCTCGTCCGGCAGGGGGCTACGCCAGTGCCCGCAGTCCCGGTCCGAACGCCACCAGAACCGGTACCACCGGGACCAGCGAGGCAGCCGCCGTCAGCCGTAGCCGCCGGGCCGCCGGCAGCCGGCCCGGCGCGGTGAGCAGCCGGTGCACCCGCTGCGGGACATGGGCCTGCGCGGTGGGGCACGGGCCGAACGCCCCGCGGTCCTCGTTGAGTTCGACCAGCGCCAGGGCGGTCGTCAGCCGGCCGACGCGACGGGAGGCCACGTCGTCGGCGGCGAGCTCGACCAGGCGGTGCATCTCGTCGCGGAACGCGGCGAAGACCGGAACCCGCACGAACCCGTCCGCCAGCGCGGCCGAGCAGTGCAGCAGCCAGTCGTGCCGCGCCTGCGCGTGCCCCTGTTCGTGGGCGAGGACCGCGTCCAGTTGCCGGCCCTTGAGGCGGCGCAACGCGGCGGTGGTGACGACCAACCGTGGGGGAGTGCCGGGCAGCCACCAGGCGTCGGGCCGCTCACCCTCCAGGATGACGAGCCGGTCGGCCCCGGGCGTCTCGCCGGGCAACGCCGGGGCGCGCAGCAGGAGTTCGGCCCGTCGCCGCGCACGCCGGGCCCGTGCCCGGACGACCTCCCGGGCCAGCATCGCGACGCTCCACAGTCCGGCGCAGGCCAGGGTGACGGCGGTCGTGTCCGCCCACGGGCCGGACGTGCCGAGCGCGTAGGCCTCGACGACCGGGTGTGGCGCCGTCGCGAAGACGTGTCCGCCCACCGCGTGCCAGGCCGCCGCCGCGCTGAGCGTCATCGACAGCGCGCAGCACACGAGAACGGCCGCGACCACGCACTGCCACACCCACAGGGCGACCACCGGTTCGCGGTCCGGCCAGTCGGCCCGGGCGAGCAGCCTGGGGCCGAGGACGGCGGTCAGGGCGCCGAGCAGCAACAGTGCCGCGGGGAGAATCATGGGGGCAGCCTATGAGCGCGGCGGCCTCGGCAGGACGGCCCGCCGCGCAAAGTGACGCAGACAACGGTCGCGTACGGGGTGAGCCGGGCGCGGCACGGGCCGCCGTCGGCGCTCACATGGTGAGCAGCATGGCCAGCATCGCTATCCCCATGGAGAGCCGACAGGCCCGCGCCAGCTCCGGACGGTCGCCCCACCCGGCCGCCGGTCCGCCACCGGCCACGGCGACGACCGGTATCAGTCGCGCACCGGTCAGCAGTACGTAGCCGGTGAAGTAGAGCAGCAGCGCCCCGGTCAGCGCGGGAACTCCGGAGGCGCCGTGCGCGTGCCCGTGGGCGGGGGAGCCCGTCATCACCACCGCCATGTAGACCATGGCGGCGGCCCCGACGAGATGGTGCAGGTGGTGCCGGCCGGACCGCGCCGCCCACAGGGCCCGCAGCCCGGTGGCACCGAACAGCACCGCGTAGGCGGGCCAGACCCAGGCCGGTGGGGTGAACGCCGCCGCGGGCACGGCCATGGCGGCCATGCCGAAACCCATGAGGGCCTCGCCTCCCGCGGCGCGGCGCTGTTCCTCGAGGTTGCTGCGCATCCGCAGCAGGCAGTAGGCGCCGGTGGCCGCGCACAGCGCGACCAGCAGCCACCCGGACGACGCCGATCCGTGCACGCGCGCCTCCTGGCTCGACGTTCGACGGTCGGTCAAGGCCTGCCCGGGCCACGCGGCGCGCACGCGAGCGCAAGGGTGTACACGGGGGGTATTGGGGGGAGCGCGGCGGGTCGCGGCTGGTCGGCGCCGGGACGGGGGTCACATGCGATCCATCTTTTACTGGTAAAACACCTGCTAACATCCATTCCATGAGCAGTGCGACCCCCACCCCCGGCACCTCACTCGGCCGACGTCTGTCCCTGTCCGGCGTGCTGCGCCTGCGCCGCCCCTCCGAGATCTGGTTCAAGCCCGCCCTGAGTGCGGTCGCCGCCGTCGCCCCGCCCAACCTGATCCTGCTGGCGCTGGGCCGGCTCGACCTGGCGATGTACACCATGGCCGGGTCCCTGTGCGCCCTCTACGCGCACAACCGCCCCTACGCCGCGCGGGCCCGCACCCTCGCGTGGGTGGTCCTCGGCATGCTCGGCGGCGTCGCCGTCGCCCTGCTCACCGCCTCGCTCACGCGGAACGCCGTCGTACTCGTCACCGTCGGCGCCCTGCTGGCCGCCGTGCAGAAGGCGCTGTGCGACGCCACCCGCGTCGGCCCGCCGGGCAATGTGGTCCTGACCTTCATCAGCTCCGCCTCCCTGTTCGTCCCGCAGACCCTGGGACAGGTCCCCGGACACCTCGCACTGGGCGCCGCCGCGGGCGCCTGGGCCTGGCTCGTCGGCATGGCACCCGCGCTCCTGCGCCCCCACGGACCGGAACGCCGGGCCACCGCCCAGGCGCTGAACGCCGCCGCCGCGTACGCCGACACCCGTGGCACCGGCGACGGCCACGCCTCCGCCCGCGCCGGCGGGTACGCGGCCGTGCAGGCCGCCTGGCAGGCGCTGCTGTCCCTGCCGGCGACCGGGGCCCGCGCCACCACCCGGCACGCCCTGGAACGCCTCGTGGTCCGCGCCGAGGTCGCGCTCGCCGCGCCCGCCGACACGGACCCGGAGCGGTTGCGCACCTGGGCCCGCGCCCTGCGTGGCACCGGCCGGATCCCGCGCACCGGCGACACCCCGGGGGCCACCGACGAACTCGTCGGCGTGGACGTCGAACTCGCCGCCCGCCCCGCGCCCCTGTGGCGGAGGCTCGGCCCGCTCACCCCGATCGCCGTGCGCACCGCCCTCGGCTGCGCGCTGGCCGGCTACGCCTCCCTCGCGCTCGGCATCGGCCGCCCCTACTGGGCCCTGGTCACCGCCGCCGCGCTGTACCAGGCCAACCTGACCCTGACCTGGGGCCGGGCCGTCCAGCGCGTCGTCGGCAACGTCGCCGGGGTGCTGCTCTTCGCCGCCATCGTCCCGCTCGCCCACCTCGGGCAGGTCCTCCTCGTCCTGTTCTGCGTCGCCCTCAACTTCGGCGCCGAGGCGCTCATCACCCGCAACTACTGGCTCGGCTCCGTCTGCGTGACCCCGATGGCGCTCCTCGTCACCGAGTTCGCCGGCTATCAGGAACCCGGGGAGCTGATCACCGAGCGGGTGGTGGACACCCTGGTCGGCGCCCTGGTCGGCTTCCTGGCCGCCGTGGTCGTCACCAACCGTCGCGCGGGGGACCGGGTCGAACACGCGGTGACCGCCGCCGACCGCGCCCGCGAACGCGCCGCCCGTCTCGTCGCGGAGCCCGCCCCCGACCCCGCCGCCCTGGAGGCCGCCCGCCGGGGCCTGGTCGCCGCGCTGACCGACCTGCGGGCCACCGTCGAGGGGGCGGCCGGTGAGTGGTGGGGGCGTGCCCTGCCCCAGGAGAGGGTCGTGCTCGCCGAGCAGTCGGGACACCGTACGCTCGCCGCAACGGTGCGACGCCAGGCAGCGCGTCCGGACCGGGACACGGGCACGAGAACGGAGGACCTACGGCGATGACCGCGACCGACGGGGGCTCGGCGACCGGGGGCGACGCGAGGGGCGGTGACGCGAGGCGCGGTGACGTGAGGGGAGGAGCGGGCGGGGACACCGTCGCCGCCGTCGTCCGGCAGTGGCGGGCCGTCCGCCCCGACCTCGACACCGGCCCGATGGAGATCATCGGCCGCATCAACCGGTGCGCCGCCCTCCTCCAGCAGGCCGAGGACGCCCCGCTGCGGCGGGCGGGCCTCAGCCGCGCCGAGTTCGACCTGCTCGGCGCGCTGCGTCGCACCGGGCACGAGCTGACCCCCGGGGAACTGGCCCGCGAGACCTTCTCCTCCGGTGCCGCCGTCACCAAGCGCCTCAAGCAGCTCACCGAGCGCGGCCTGGTGGAGCGGCGCGGCGACACCCGCGACCGCCGGGTCGCCCACGTCCGGCTCACGGACGCCGGACGGGACCTCGTCGACGGCATCCTGCCCGACCAGCTTGCCTACGAGTCCGCCGTCCTGTCCGGTGTCGAGCCGGCCGAGCAGGGTGAGCTCGCCGCGCTCCTCGGCCTCCTGCTGGGCCAGCTGGAGGGGCGCCTGGACGCGCTGCGGGTCTGAGGCGGCCTCCCCTCGCGCGTCCTCCGGTGTGCCGGGCGGCTCAGCACTCGTCGCCCGCGCGGTACACGCCGAACATCGCGCCCTGCGGGTCGCGCAGGACCGCGAGGCGCGGTCCGTCGGGCACGGAGGTGGGCACCATGAGCACGGTGCCGCCCCCCTCGGTCGCGTCGGCGGCAGCGGTGTCCACGTCCGTCACCGCGAAGTACGGCAGCCAGTGCGCGGGTACCTCGTGCGGGAACTTGTCGTCCATCGTCACCATGCCGCCGAAGTCCGCCCCGTCGATCCCCCACCGGGGGTAGCGCTCGGAGGCGCTGACGCTCCAGCCGAAGACCGTGGTGTAGAAGTCGGCGGCCCGGTCCGGCTCCCGGGTCAGCAGTTCCACCCAGCCCAGCGAGCCGGGGGCGTTGAACAGCCCGGCACCCCGGAACGACCGTCCCTGCCACAGATGGAAGACCGCGCCCGTCGGGTCCACGGCCACCACGAACCGGCCCGAGTCGTAGACGTCCGTGGGGCCCTGCGGCACCTCCCCGCCGGCCGCCGTCACCTGCCGTACGGCGGCGTCCGCGTCGCGCACGGCGAACGCCACGTTCCACTCGACCGGCCCCGCCTGCCGGTTCAGCGGCGCCAGGGCGGCGACCGCCGCGTCACCGAGGCGGACGATCGTGTAGCCGCGGTCCTGCTGCCGCGGGTCCGTCTCGGGGCGCCAGCCGAACAGCCTCGTGTAGAAGCGTTCGGCTGCGTCCAGGTCGCTGGTCCCCAGCTCGGCCCAGCAGGGTCCGCCGGTCACCGGTTCGTGCAGCTTCATCGTGTGGGGCGTCCTTCCGCCGAGCCGCGGCCGTCCGTCCCCAGCACGCTAAGGCCGGGACCGGGCGGCGGCCATCCGGCCCGCACCGGCGTGGAGGCGCGCGGGTGACCGGGCGGTGGGCAGCGGACGGTCGCCGGTTCGGGGCCGGTTCAGATCCCGGGCCGGTAGCGCAGCGGGTGCTCCGCGGGCACCTCCACCAGCACGATCTGCGTGCCGTCCGGGTCCGCGATCCACATCTCCACCAGCCCCCACGGCTCCTTGACCGGCGGCCGGACGATCTCGACGTCCTTCGCGCGCAGCTCGTCGTGGGCCGCTGCCGCGTCCTCGACCTGGAGCCACAGCTTCAGCGCGGGCGAGAGGGGAGCCTCGGAACGCCCGGAGACCTCCAGGAAGCCTCCGCCGAGGAAGTAGACGGTGCCCCGCTCGGGACCGGTGCCGAACTCCCGGTGGACGGCGAGCCCGAGTTGCCCGCCGTAGAAGGCGCGGGAGCGGTCCGGGTCGGTGGGGCGGAGCAGGGTCCGGCTGCTGAGTACGTGCACCATGCGTCCGGAGCCTAACGGCAGCGTTACCCTCGTCCGTGCCGCCCCGCGCCCGAGAACGAACCGGAGACGCCCGCATGGACACCACCGCCACCCCCCTGACCTACCGCGACGCCACCGAGGCGGACGTGGACGCGATCGTCGCGCTCGTGGAGTCCGCGTACCGCGGCGAGTCCAGCCGCGCCGGGTGGACCACCGAGGCGGACATCCTCCAGGGGCAGCGCACGGACCCGGAGGGTGTGCGGGAGGTCGTCGAGGCACCGGACAGCCGCCTGCTGACGGTGGAGCGGGACGGCGGGATCGTGGCCTGCTGCCAGCTCGAGCACCGCGATGGACACGCCTACTTCGGGATGTTCGCCGTCAGCCCGGAGCTCCAGGGCGAGGGCCTCGGCAAGACGGTCATCGCGGAGGCGGAGCGGCAGGCCCGCGAGGCGTGGGGCGTGACGGAGATGCACATGACCGTGATCTCCGTACGAGAGGAGCTCATCGCCTGGTACGAGCGCCGCGGCTACCGCCGTACGGGAGAGATGACCCCCTTCCCGTACGGCGACGAGCGCTTCGGCATCCCGCGCCGCGACGACCTGCGGTTCGAGCTGTTGGTCAAGCCGCTGGCGTGACGCTCAGGCCGTGAAGCGGCCGGTGCGCTTGATCTCCGGGTAGTCGGTCGTCGCGCCGTCGAGGCCCAGGGCGCGCACCAGCCGCAGCTGGTCCTGGGTGTTCACGGTCCAGGAGAAGACCCGCAGGCCGGCCTCGCGGGCCCGCTGGACGATCTCCAGCGTGATCCGGTTGATGTCCAGGCACAGCGTCCCGGCCCCGGCCTCGACGGCGCGGTCCACGACGTCGGTGCCGTAGTACTGCGCGACCAGGGCGGTCCGTACCCCCGGCACGAGCCGGGCGATCTCGGCGACGGCCTCGTCGTGGAACGAGATCACCTCCACCCGGTCCACCAGATCCCGCCGGAGCATCACCTCGGCGAGCGTCCGCGCGGCCGCCACGTCCTTGATCTCGGCCTGCAGGGGCACCGACACGGCGTCCAGCACCTCCTCGAAGACCGGGACCCGCTCGCCGCGCCCCGCGTCCAGGGCGCGCAGCTCCGCCAGCGTCTTCTCGGCGATGGCGCCGGACCCGTCGGTCGTGCGGTCCACGTCCGCGTCGTGCATGACGACGAGGGCGCCGTCCTTGCTCAGGTGCAGGTCCAGTTCGACGACGTCGAGGCCGGCCTGCTCGGCGGCGACGAAGGAACGCAGGGTGTTCTCGGGTTCGACACCCATCACTCCGCGGTGACCGATGGTGAGGAAGTTCAAGGCTCGACTCGCTTCCGTCGACGGCGGCGATGGCAGGGCGGCAGCCTAACGGCCCTGCGGGACCGTTTCCCCTCCGCCGCGCCTGGTATCCGGACTCCGGCGTCCCACAGGAAGAAATGCGGTGAAGCCCCAGGTGAGGCAGGATAATTTACGGAGGCTCCCCTTGAAGGGAGGAACCTCGTATGCGTACGGTGTCCTGACTCAAGCTTCTCCCGTGGAGGATGGGACATGACGGAAATTCTTGCGCAGGTGGGTGTGGAGGAGAACATTCCTCCGGTGAGCAGGGTGGTGGAGCACCCGGCGTGGCCCGTGCTCAAGGATGCCGTGGAGCGGATCCGGCCATGGCAGTCCAAGGACGGGTCGATCGACTTCGATGCCGAGGGCGCACCCGGCCGGGCCACCGCCGAGCAGGCCGTGCGCCGTGTCGTGGAGGCCGTCCGGGAGCTGTCCCCGCTCCTCCCGCACGACCGCGCCTACCACGAGGCGCTGGTGACGGACCTCGGCCGCTGGGCCGACGGCGGTTTCCAGGTGCCCGACTTCCTCGACTCACTGCTGGCCTTCCAGCCCGCCGCGAACCGCACGGACGGCCTCCAGCACCTGGTCGTCTTCCCGATGTACACGCAGAACGGGAACCCGGACCGCAACCTCGAAGCGGTCGTGCTGCGCATGGTCTGGCCCGACTGGCTGGCCGAACTGGAGCGCACCCGCTACGACAACCCGCTGTTCTGCGGCATCACCTTCGAGGACTTCACGTCCGGCTACGACACCAACTCGGCCGTCCTCTTCCCGGAGACGATCGCCGTGCGCGAGGCGCCCGAGCGCTTCTCCTGGGGCGGCATCTTCTGCGACCGCGAGGCCGCCCGCTTCCGCCGGGTCACCGAGGCCGCCGTCGGCATCCTGGGCCTGGAGCTGCCCGAGGACGTCGCCGCCATGGTCCACGACCAGAAGCGGTGCGAGGAGGCCTTCGTCCTGTGGGACATGGTCCACGACCGCACCCACAGCCACGGCGACCTCCCGTTCGACCCCTTCATGATCAAGCAGCGCCAGCCGTTCTGGATGTACGGACTGGAGGAGCTGCGCTGCGACCTCACCGCCTTCAAGGAGGCCGTGAAGCTGGAGGCCGACGGCGTCCCGCAGGCGCGCGACGTGCAGTACGCGGTCCTCTTCGACCGCATGTTCCGCTTCCCGGTCACCGGCGAGCGCGTGCGCAACTACGACGGCCTCGGCGGCCAGCTCCTCTTCGCCTACCTGCACAAGCACGAGGTCGTCCGCTGGACCGACAACAAGCTCTTCATCGACTGGCAGCGCGCCCCGCAGGTCACCAACCAGCTGTGCGCCGAGATCGAGACCCTCTACCGCGACGGCATCGACCGCCCCAAGCTCGTCCACTGGTTCGCCGGCTACGAGCTGGTCTCCACCTACCTCGCCCCGCACCCGGGCTCGAAGTGGGCCAAGGGCCCCGACGCGCTGGACCTGAGCCTGCCGCCGCGCAAGCTCGTCGATGACGTGCTTCCGGACGAGTTTCCGCTCAGCATGTTCTACGAGGCCCTGTCCAAGAAGCTGAAGAACGTGATCGCCGCCACCAAGGGCATCACGGCGGACGGTGCCGAGCGGGCCGCCGCGTGAGTGACGGCACCGGCCCGCGGGAACAGGCACGACAGGCACAGGCTCGGGAGGCGAGGATCATGGGGAACGGGGCGCTCGACGGCGCGGTGATCGCGGTGGCGGGAGCGGGCGGACCCGCCGGACGGGCCGCACTGCTGCGGCTCGCCGAGGCGGGTGCGACGGTCGTCGGCTCGGACAACGACCCGGAGCGGCTGGCGGAGGCCGTCGACGCGGCGCGGTACGCGCACGGCGGCGCCACGGTCACCGGCGAGACGGTCGACCTGCTCGACCTGGACTCCACCCGGGCGTGGGCCGACCGCACCGAGAAGGAGTTCGGCCGCGTCGACGGCCTGGTCCACCTCGTCGGCGGCTGGCGCGGCAGCCAGAACTTCACCAAGACCGACCTCGGCGACTGGGACCTGCTGGAGAAGCTGCTCATCCGCACCGTGCAGCACACCTCCCTCGCGTTCCACGAAGCCGTCCAGCGCAGCCCCCGCGGCCGCTACGTCCTGGTCAGCGCCGCGGGCGCGACCAGCCCCACCGCGGGCAACGCCGCCTACTCGGCAGCCAAGGCCGCCGCCGAGGCGTGGACGCTGGCCATGGCGGACTACTTCCGCAAGGCGGGGGGCGAGCAGGGCCCGACATCCGCGGCTGCGATCCTGGTGGTGAAGGCGTTGGTGCACGACGCGATGCGCGCCGAGCGCCCCAACGCGAAGTTCGCGGGCTTCACGGACGTGCGTGACCTCGCCGAGGCCGTCGCCGGAGTCTGGGAGAAGCCCGCCGCGGAAGTGAACGGAAACCGTCTGTGGCTGACCGAGAAGCCGTGAACCCTCCGAAGACCGACGCGCGTCGCCACCACGACCCCGGGGTCCGCGGTTTCGCCAGTGACAACTACGCCGGCGCGCACCCGGAGGTGCTCGCCGCCCTGGCCCTGGCCAACGGCGGGCACCAGGTGGCGTACGGCGAGGACGAGTACACCGAGAACCTCCAGCGCGTGATCCGCAGCCACTTCGGGGCCGGAGCCGAGGCGTTCCCGGTCTTCAACGGCACCGGCGCCAACGTCGTCGCGCTCCAGGCGGTCACCGACCGGTGGGGCGCGGTGATCTGCGCCGAGAGCGCGCACATCAACGTCGACGAGGGCGGCGCCCCCGAGCGCATGGGCGGTCTGAAGCTGCTCACCGTGCCCACGCCGGACGGCAAGCTCACGCCCGAGCTGATCGACCGGCAGGCGTACGGCTGGGACGACGAGCACCGTGCGATGCCGCAGGTCGTCTCGATCACCCAGAGCACCGAGCTCGGCACGCTCTACACGCCCGACGAGATCCGCGCCATCTGCGAGCACGCCCACGCGCACGGCATGAGGGTGCACCTGGACGGCTCGCGGATAGCCAACGCCGCCGCCTCCCTGGACGTGCCCATGCGGACGTTCACCAACGCGGTCGGCGTGGACCTCCTCTCGCTGGGCGGCACCAAGAACGGCGCCCTGTTCGGCGAGGCGGTCGTGGTCCTCGACCAGGGCGCGGTGCGCCACATGAAGCACCTGCGCAAGCTGTCGATGCAGCTCGCCTCCAAGATGCGCTTCGTGTCGGTGCAGCTGGAGGCTCTGCTCGCCAAGGACCTGTGGCTGCGCAACGCCCGGCACTCCAACGAGATGGCCCAGCGCCTCGCCGAGGGTGTGCGCGCCGTGCACGGGGTGGAGATCCTCTACCCCGTGCAGGCCAACGCGGTCTTCGCCCGGCTGCCGCACGAGGTGAGCGAGCGTCTGCAGAAGCGGTTCCGCTTCTACTTCTGGGACGAGGCCGCGGGTGACGTCCGCTGGATGTGCGCCTTCGACACCACCGAGGACGACGTCGACGCGTTCGTGGCGGCGCTCAAGGAGGAGATGGCGCGCTGAGGCGAGGCGCACACCATCCTGCATAGGTATGCGATCACCTGGAAAGTCATTGACTGGTGGGTGATCGCGTTCCTATGCTCTGCGGGCATGGAGCTGATCCAGAAGACCCACGACCTGTCCGCCTACCTGGCCGCCGACGAGGTCATCGACCACCATCACCCCGGTGTGCGGGAGGTGGCCGGGCGGCTCGCCAAGGAGGCGGCGGACTCGTATGCCTATGCGCGGCTGGCCTTCGAGTTCGTGCGCGACACCATCCCGCACTCACAGGACTCCGGGGACCCGCGCGTCACCTGGCGCGCCTCCGACGTGCTGGAGCGGCGCACCGGCATCTGCTATGCCAAGGCCCACGCGCTGGCCGCGCTGCTGCGGGCCGAGGACATTCCGACCGCGCTGTGCTACCAGCGGTTCGACGTGGTGCACGGACTGGTCGCCGTACGGTTCGACGGGGCCTGGCACCGGCAGGACCCGCGCGGGAACAAGCCCGGCGTGAACGCGCAGTTCTCCCTGGGGCGGGAACGGCTGGCCTTCACGCCGGACACCGAGGCGGGGGAGGGGGACTACCCGGAGCTGTACGCCGCACCGCATCCGGTCGTGCTGGACGTACTGAAGGCGGCCACCGACCGACCGCACCTGTGGGCGACCCTCCCGGCCGCGCTGCCGTCGTAGCGGAGCGAACCGGCCGGGGTCAGTGCGCCTCGGCCGTGCGCAGCTGCTCGGGCGTCGGGGCCGTGCCGCCGAGGTGGGCCGGCATCCACCAGGTGTCGTCGGCACCCCGGGGGCGCACCGGATAGGCGCGCTGCGCGGCCTCCAGCAGCTCCTGCACACGCTCGCGCAGCCGGCGGGTGATGGCACCCGCGTACTGTTCGCGGGAGGCCTCCAGTGCCTCGCCGACCCGGATCGTGACCGGGGTGTGGCTGCGCTTGAAGTTGCGCGGGTGCCCCTTGGTCCACAGCCGCTGGGTGCCCCACACCGCCATCGGGACCAGCGGAACGCCCGCTTCCTGCGCCAGGCGCGCGGCGCCCGACTTGAAGCTCTTGAGCGTGAACGACTCGGAGATCGTCGCCTCCGGGAAGACCCCGACGATCTCACCGGAGCGCAGCGAGTCCAGGGCGTGCGCGTACGCCGCCTCGCCCTGCTTGCGGTCCACCGGGATGTGCTTCATCCCGCGCATCAGGGGCCCGGAGACCCGGTGCCGGAAGACCGACTCCTTCGCCATGAAGCGCACGAGCCGCTTCTGTGGCAGCGCCGCCAGGCCGTTGAAGATGAAGTCCAGGTAGCTGATGTGGTTGCTCACCAGCACGGCGCCGCCCGAGCGCGGGATGTTCTCCGACCCACGGCAGTCGATCTTGAGGTCCCACACCTTGAACATGGTGCGGGCGAGACCGATGACCGGGCGGTAGACGAGTTCTGCCATGGGCGGGTCGGGCCCTTCCTTCTCTGCCTGGGAAGGGGATTCCCAGTCGAAAGTTACGCAGCCGTAGGTTTTACGGCTTGTCGCAGATCGTGCCCCAAGAACGGCCGGTGTACCAGCCTTGGTGCCCGGCCGTGGCGAGATTCTCATCACGTCATCGGCCGTCGCGTGGCCGAATCGTGACGGCGAGGCGGGAATCTCCGCCGTCCCGCGAGCGCTGTCCTGTACGACGATCGGACTGGTGGGGTGCGCGAAGCGTGCCCACGGAGTGCCGCGGTGCGGCGGAACGGGGGCGCGCGGGTGCGCGGGCGGAGCGAGGGTGAGCGGCTCGATGCGACCGTTCCCCGGCACGGTGCGGCCGTTCCCCGGCACGGTGCGGCCGTTGCCCGGCACGGTGTGACCGGTCCGCCGCCGGGTGCGGCCGGTCTCCGGCTCGGCGCGGCCGACCTGGGCGCCGCACTGGGAGAACGCGCCACGCTCGTGCAGTTCTCCACCGCCTTCTGCGCTCCCTGCCGGGCCACCCGGCGGATCCTCGCCGAGGTCGCCGGCATGGTGCCGGGCGTCTCCCACGTCGAGATCGACGCCGAGGACCATCTGGAGCTGGTGCGCGCGCTCGACGTGCTCAGGACCCCGACCGTGCTGGTCCTCGACGCCGCCGGCCGCGTCGTGCGGCGCGCCGCCGGCCTGCCGCGCAAGGCGGATGTCATCGCCGCGCTGGGGGAGGCGGTGTGAGAGCCACCACGCCGGGCATGAGGCGCTGTCCACAGCTCTCACGTACCGGGGCGTACTTGACTGTGGGCGCCACCCGTCGCCAGCCTGCCCGTACGGCTCCGCTCCCTCCCTCCGGGGCGGGGCGCAACGCAGAAGGACATTCCGCATGACGGCCACCCCCGACCTCGCCGCGCCGCGGCTCGCCTCCGCCGACCTGCTGCGATCCGTCTTCCGGCGGCACGCGGCGGGGGTGGCCGTGATCACCGCGCCCGGGGAGTCCGGCCCGGTCGGGTTCACGGCCACGTCCCTCACCTCCGTCTCCACCGAACCGCCGATGCTCTCCTTCGGCATCGGCACCGGATCCTCCAGCTGGCCCGCGGTGTCCGCGGCCGAGCACGTGGGTGTCCATCTGCTCGGTGAGCACCAGCGGGACCTCGCGACCACCTTCTCCCGCAGCGGCGCCGACCGCTTCGGCGCGCCCACCGCCTGGCGGGAGGGCCCCGAGAGCGTGCCCGTGCTGGACGGCGTACTCGCCTGGCTCGTGTGCCGCGTCGTGGGCAGGGTGCCCGCCGGGGACCACCGCATCGTGCTGGCCGAGGTGCTTCTCGGTGATCCCACGGGCACCGGCCGTCCCCTGCTGTACCACCAGGGGCAGTACAACGGCCTGCGCGACTGATTCCCCTCAGGACGCCTCTCCGTGCGCCGCTGCGAAGCCGTCGGGTTCCGGTTACGCTGCGTTGCGAAGGTCACAGTTCAAAGCGCTTGCTTAGCGGGAATGAACTGGGTGTACTGACGAGTAATATTCCGGTCGGAGCGCGGACCGCCCCGACCGGGAGCGGCCGCTTGAGGCGCCTATGCTGCCTGCAAGCAGGCAGTACTGAAATGTCGATGCAGTAGGAGAGCCGGCGTGAGCTTGAGGATCGTTGTCACTGTGAAGTACGTGCCCGACGCCACTGGCGACCGGCACTTCGCCGATGACCTGACCGTCGACCGGGACGACGTGGACGGTCTGCTCTCCGAGCTGGACGAGTACGCGGTCGAGCAGGCGCTGCAGATCTCGGAGAATTCCGACGACGACGTGGAGATCACCGTCCTGACGGTGGGCCCGGAGGACGCCAAGGACGCCCTGCGCAAGGCGCTGTCCATGGGCGCGGACAAGGCGATCCACGTCGAGGACGACGACCTGCACGGCACCGACGCCATCGGCACCTCCCTGGTCCTGGCCAAGGCGATCGAGAAGGCCGGTTACGACCTGGTCATCTCCGGCATGGCCTCCACCGACGGCACCATGGGCGTCGTCCCCGCTCTGCTGGCCGAGCGCCTGGGCGTGCCGCAGGTGACCCTGCTCTCCGAGGTCTCCGTCGAGGACGGGACGGTCAAGGGCCGTCGCGACGGCGACGCCGCGTCCGAGCAGCTGGAGGCGTCGCTGCCGGCGGTCGTGTCGGTCACCGACCAGTCGGGCGAGGCCCGCTACCCGTCCTTCAAGGGCATCATGGCGGCCAAGAAGAAGCCGGTGGAGTCCTGGGACCTCTCCGACCTCGGCGTCGACGAGGACGAGGTCGGTCTCGAGAACGCCTACACCACGGTCGACTCCGCGGCCGAGCGCCCGGCGCGCACCGCGGGCACCATCGTCAAGGACGAGGGCGAGGGCGGGAAGCAGCTCGCCGAGTTCCTCGCGGGCCAGAAGTTCATCTGAGCCCCGGATTCGCCGACCGCCCCCTCACATCTCGCAAGCAGGAGAGAAGAAGTCCCATGGCTGAAGTTCTCGTCTACGTCGACCACGTGGACGGTGCCGTCCGCAAGCCCACGCTGGAGCTGCTGACCCTCGCCCGTCGCATCGGCGAGCCGGTCGCCGTGGCCCTCGGCAACGGCGCCGCCGACACCGCCGCCACGCTCGCCGAGCACGGCGCGGTGAAGGTGCTGACCCACGAGGCCGCCGAGTACGCCGACTACCTGGTCGTGCCGAAGGTGGACGCGCTGCAGGCCGCTCACGAGGCCGTCGCCCCGGCCGCCGTGCTGGTGCCGTCCTCCGCGGAGGGCAAGGAGATCGCCGCCCGCCTGGCGCTGCGCCTGGGCTCCGGCATCATCACCGACGCCGTCGACCTGGAGGCCGGCGACGAGGGACCGGTGGCCACCCAGTCGGTCTTCGCCGCCGCGTTCACCACCAAGTCCCGGGTCTCCAAGGGCACCCCGGTCATCACGGTCAAGCCGAACAGCGCGGCCGTAGAGCCGGCCCCGGCCGCCGGTGCGGTCGAGGCGCTGTCGGTGTCCTTCTCCGCCGCCGCGACCGGCACCAGGGTCACCGCGCGCACGCCGCGCGAGTCGACCGGCCGCCCGGAGCTGACCGAGGCCGCGATCGTCGTCTCCGGCGGCCGTGGCGTCAACGGCGCGGAGAACTTCGCGATCATCGAGGCCCTCGCCGACTCGCTCGGCGCGGCCGTCGGCGCCTCGCGCGCCGCGGTGGACGCCGGCTGGTACCCGCACACCAACCAGGTCGGCCAGACCGGCAAGTCCGTATCGCCGCAGCTGTACATCGCCTCCGGCATCTCGGGCGCGATCCAGCACCGTGCCGGCATGCAGACCTCGAAGACGATCGTGGCGATCAACAAGGACGCCGAGGCCCCGATCTTCGACCTGGTCGACTACGGCGTGGTCGGCGACCTCTTCGACGTCGTCCCGCAGCTGACCGAGGAAGTCAAGAGCCGCAAGGGCTGAGCAGCCCCCCGGACTCACGCCGAGGCCCCCGCGACCCTCCTGGTCGCGGGGGCCTCGGCGTCTGCCCAGGATGGTGTTGACCAGCGACGGGCCGCCAGATAACTTCGCTGTACGGATTACTGATTCCGTCCAGCGGAAAACAGGAGGGTGTGCGATGGGTCAGCAGGAGAAGGTGGCAACGAGCCTCGCGGGCGCCGTCGGCGAGGAGATCAGCGCCTCCCTCGCACCGGTCGACGCGGAGCTGGAGCGCCGCTACCCCGGGGACCCGGGCACCCGCCAGCCCGTCCACACGGTCTACGTACCCGGTGACGTCTTCGCCGCCGACACGATCCGCTCGTGGGGCGACCGCGCCCTCGCCGCCCTGGACGAACACGCCCCCGACGCCGCGTCCTTCGCCGCCGTCCTCGGCCTCGCCGACGACCTCGCCGAGCCGGTGTACTCCCGGGTGCGCGCCAAGCTGGAGCGCGAGCCGGTCGAGGACCTGCGCGTCGACTTCGAGGACGGTTACGGCAACCGCTCCGACGCCGAGGAGGACCAGGCCGCGGCCCGCGCGGCCCGCCTGGTCGCCGAGGCCTACGACCGGGGTACGGCGGCCCCGTACATGGGCATCCGCATGAAGTGCATGGAGGCCCAGGTGCGCGACCGGGGCATCCGCACCCTCGACGTCTTCCTCAGCGGCCTGACGGAGGCCGGCGGCCTGCCAGACGGGCTGGTCCTCACGCTGCCGAAGGTGACGTACCCCGAGCAGGTCACCGCCATGGTGCGGCTCCTGGAGGCGTTCGAGGAGGCACGTGGCCTGGAGCCCGGCCGGATCGGCTTCGAGATCCAGATCGAGACCAGCCAGTCCATCCTGGCCGCCGACGGCACCGCCGCCGTCGCCCGTATGATCCAGGCCGCCGAGGGCCGCGCCACCGGCCTGCACTACGGCACCTTCGACTACAGCGCTTGCCTCGGGGTGTCCGCCGCCCACCAGGCCAGCGACCATCCGGCCGCCGACCACGCCAAGGCGGTCATGCAGGTCGCCGCCGCGGGCACCGGCGTACGCGTCTCGGACGGCTCCACCAACGTCCTGCCGGTCGGTTCCACCGAGAAGGTCCACGACGCCTGGCGCCTGCACTACGGCCTCACCCGCCGCGCGCTGTCCCGGGCCTACTACCAGGGCTGGGACATGCACCCCGGCCACATCCCGACCCGGTACGCGGCGGTCTTCGCCTTCTACCGCGAGGGCTTCGAGCAGGCCGCCGCCCGTCTCGCCCGCTACGCGAGCCGCACCGGCGGCGATGTCATGGACGAGCCCGCCACCGCCAAGGCCCTCAGCGGTTATCTGCTGCGCGGCCTGGACTGCGGCGCCCTCGACATCGGCGAGGTCGCCCGGCTGACCGGCCTGACCCGCGCCGACCTGGAGGCCTTCGCGTCGCCGCGGCGGGGCGACCTCACGGCGTCGGCGCAGTAGGCGGCGACAGGGGCCCGGCAGGCGGCTCCTCGGTCCGGCCGGAGCGCACGTACCGCTCCAGGCCGGACGCCGTCACCCGCTTCTCCTCGACGAACAGCCGGGTGCCCCGCTCGCACAGCCGCCGGTCGGCCCGCGCCCGTGCGCAGAACTCCTCGGGCGTCACCCCGAACAGCTCGCGCAGCCGGGCCGACCCCCGCAGCAGCTCGGTGATCAGCGGGCGTTGTTCCCCCGGGTGCCGGCGGGGTGCCCCTGTGCCGTCGTGCAGGACACCGTGGCGGTTGACGTAGGCGTACGCGCCGCGCAGCACCGTGCCGTCGGCCGTCTCGACGCGCACGTCGGGTGCGGGGAGCCAGGCCCGGTCGAAGTTGCCGGCCGCCATGGGCACGCCCTCGCTCGCGTCGATCACGGCGAGCTGCTCGGCGTCGAGCCAGAGGACGAACAGTTCCCGTACGACGCCCGGGGCGCGCACCGGTGAGGCGGACACATAGCCCATGCGGCTCACATGGGCGGAGATGCCGACGTCGACGCCGGTGACCCGGGTCTTGACCATCGGGATCGGCGAACCGATCCCGAACTCGGCCATCTTGTGGCGCAGCTGTCCCGGGCTCGCGTTCGAGCCGATCGCGAGCACGGGGACCCGGTCGGCGCCGTCCTCGTGCACCCACCCGTCCAGCGGCAGCAGCCGGTCCCCGTCCAGCAGTCCCGACTCCCGCGGCCATGCGCCCGGATACAGCAGCGGCTCCTCACGCGGCACACCGGCCAGCCCGAGCGCACGCAGCGTCCGGTCCTCGCCGGGGGGCTGAGCACGCGGGCGGTCGCCCGCCGGTGGCCCGGCAGCGGTCCGGTCCTCGCCGAGTGGCTTCGACACGGTGTGATTCCCTCCCGGTGGCGGTGTGGCGGTGTGGCGGTGTGGCGGTGTGGCGGTGGCGGAGGTCGTGCCGCGCCGGGTGGTGTCCGTGGCCGCTCGGTCGGACGCCGACGCGGTGGGGTCGTCAGCCGGTGGCGGCCGTGTCCGGCCGTCCGCGGTCTCGTGCCGGCCTTCTCGTGTCCGGCCTTCCCGGCCGTCCGCTCCAGCGCCGCCCGCCGGGCCCGTCGTGGGGTGCCGGAGCCGACGGGCCTTGCGCCTGCCGCCCGGCTCCGGCCCCGCGCGGGTTCCTCCCGGGGGCCACGGGGAGGGACCCGGCCACTTTCTCGGCCGACGGCTGGACGACGGTCCGCCCCGAGCGGCTGAGGCGGCCCGTGCGGGAGGGCCCGAGGGTGGCGCGGCTGCCCACGCGAGCCCACGCACAGTCCTCCGCCACGGGCCGCTCAGTCCGCCGGCGGCAACTCGCCCGAGCCCCGGGTGACCAGCCTGGTCGGCAGTTCGATGCGGTCGGGCGCGAGCAGCGTGCCGTCCAGTTGCCTGAAGAGCCGCTCGGCGGCGGTGCGGCCGAGGGCCGCCGCGTCCTGCGCGACCACGGTGACGCCCGGCTGGAGCAGGTCGGCGAGCTCGATGTCGTCGAAGCCGACCAGGGCCACGCCGCGGGCATGTTCGGCGAGCACGCGGATCACGGTGACCGTCACCCGGTTGTTGCCGGTGAAGATCGCGGTGACCGGATGGGGATCGGCGAGCATCTCCTCGGCCGCGCGGCGCACCCGCCGGGGAGCGGTGACGCCCAGCGACATCCAGGAGTCCTTCACCGGTATGCCCGCGTCCTCCATGGCGGCCCGGTAGCCGCGCAGCCGCTCGGCCGCGGTGTGGATGCGGGGCATGTCGCCGATGAAGCCGATCCTGCGGTGCCCGTGCGCGATGAGATGGGCCACGCCGTCACGGGCGCCGCCGAAGTTGTCGGACAGCACCACGTCCGCGTCGATCTGCCCCGCGGGCCGGTCCACGAACACCGTGGCGACGCCCGCCCTGAGCTCCGGCTCCAGGTACCGGTGGTCGTCGCCGGCGGGGATCACCACCAGTCCGTCCACACGCCGGGCGCACAGCGCGAGCACCAGCTCCTGCTCGCGGTCCGGGTCCTCCGCGCTGGACCCGTTGATCAGCAGGGCGCCGTGCGCGCGGGCCACCTCCTCCACGGCGCGGCTGAGCGGCCCGTAGAAGGGGTCGGCCAGGTCCTCCAGGACCAGCCCGATGCTGGCGGTACGGCCCTTGCGGAGCACCCGCGCGCTGTCGTTGCGGCGGAAGCCGAGGGCGTCGATGGCCTCCTGGACGCGGCGCTCGGTCTCCGGGGTGACGCCCGGCTCCCCGTTGACCACCCGGGAGACGGTCTTGAGCCCGACCCCGGCCCGGGCCGCGACGTCCTTCATGGTCGGGCGACTGCCGTAGCGGTTCCCGGGGAGGCGGTCTGCGCGGCGGGGCGTGTCGGGCACGGTGCGGTGTCCTGTCCTGTCGTCCACGGGATTGCGTCGGCTCCTGTCGTCCACAGGGATGCGTGGCTGATGCGCTTGTATGAGGATGTGGCGTCGAGCATAGAGCCTGGACAACGTTGTCAGATGCGGGAGACACTGTCCATCGCACTCTCCGGCCCCTGTCCCCACCGGGGGACCGGTCTGCTGCGTGCTCTTGTGTTCGTCCTTTTTCTTGCCTTTTCCGGTCCGACGGGGAGATCCGACTCTGATGCACACCGACCTCGTGGCTGCGCTGGACATCGGCGGCACCAAGATCGCCGGGGCGCTGGTGGACGGCCACGGCCGCATCCAGGCCCGCGCGCAGCGTGCGACGCCCGCCCAGGAGGACGGCGACACCGTGATGGGGGCCGTCGAGGCCGTGCTCGCGGAACTGGCCGCGTCGCCGCTGTGGGGGCGGGCCACGGCCGTCGGCATCGGCAGCGCCGGCCCGGTCGACGCCTCCGCCGGTACGGTCAGCCCGGTCAACGTGCCCGGCTGGCGCGGCTACCCGCTCGTCCAGCGGGTCCGTGCCGCCGCCGGTGACCTGCCCGTCGAGCTGATCGGCGACGGCGTGGCCATCACGGCGGCCGAACACTGGCAGGGCGCCGCCCGCGGGCACGACAACGCGCTGTGCATGGTGGTCTCGACGGGGGTCGGAGGCGGTCTGGTCCTCAACGGCCGGCTGCACCCCGGGCCGACCGGGAACGCCGGCCACATCGGCCACATCAGCGTGGACCTGGACGGGGACCCCTGCCCGTGCGGCGCGCGTGGCTGCGTGGAACGCATCGCGAGCGGCCCCAACATCGCCCGGCGTGCTCTTGACGCGGGCTGGCGCCCGGGTCCGGACGGCGACACCTCCGCCCAGGCGGTCGCCGCCGCCGCCCGCCTGGGCGACCCCGTCGCCGTGGCCTCCTTCGAACGGGCGGCGCAGGCCCTGGCCGCCGGCATCGCCGCCACCGCGACCCTCGCCGAGATCGACATCGCCGTGGTCGGCGGGGGAGTCGGCAAGGCGGGCGACGTGCTCTTCGCCCCCCTGCGCAAGGCCCTCACCGACTACGCGACCCTGTCCTTCGTGCAGCGCCTCACGGTCGTGCCCGCCCAGATGGGGACGGACGCGGGGCTGGTGGGCGCGGCTGCCGCGGCGCTCACGAGGACGACGGGCGCGACTCCGGCACGCGTCTGAGCCGAACGCGGGGCCGCCCGCGGTGCGGAGCGCGGCAGTACGCCGGTCCGCCCCGCCGCGGGTCGGTACTGGTCCGGGACCGGGCGCGGGCGGGCGAGCCGGCCGGCGCGGGTGCGGGGCGGCTTGGCGGGTCGGCGGTGGTCCGGAGCCTGGGCGAGCGGGAGTGTGCGAGGCCCGGATGTCACGAGCACGGGTCCGGGGCGGCGGTGGCCGGTCGGTGTTGAGCCGGGGCTGAGGGGGTGGTGGCCGGTGCGTGGGCGGGGCGGCCCGAGCCGGTCGGTGCCGGTCGGTGCCGGTCCGGGCCCGAGCGGGCGTGGGTGTGCGAGGCCCGGATGTCACGAGCGCGGGGCGTGGGTCCGGGGTGTCCGAGGCCGGCCGGCACGAGCGCGGGGCGTGGGTCCGGGGTGTCCGAGGCCGACCGGCACGAAGTCGGTCGGCACGCGGCCGGTTCGCGCCAGTCCGGTCGGTACGACACCGGGCGGCCCCGGGGCCGGGTGGGGCCTGTGTGGTCCGTTTTCGTGGCTTCCGCGTCCCGGGCCGTGACCCCGGCGCCGTGGCGCAGTTGGAGAAGGCATGAAGAAGCGCAGCATGCTCGCCATCGCCTCCCTCGCCACCGGTTTCGTCGTCGCGGCCGTCACTCCGTCCCACGCCGCCTCGGAGGGCCTCCCGCTCCATCTCGAGGTGGACCCCGTCGGCGTCGTCGAGGACACGGTCCACACCGAGAACCTCGCCCTGGACGACGACACCCTCAGGCAGCGGGGCTGACGCACACCGCCCACACGCACCATTCGGACCACGCGGCGCCGGCGCCCCTCCCCAGGGGCGCCGGCGCCGCTGCCGTACGTCCTCAACTGGGCCTGGTTTCCGTGGCAGGGTGAAGCGGGCAAGCCTCAGGGGGCCTACAGAAGAGGGGGACCTGTGACCGTCGTCTGGATCAACGGCGCGTTCGGTGCGGGGAAGACCACCACCGCACGGGAACTGATCGAACTGATCCCGAACAGCACACTCTTCGACCCGGAAGTCATCGGCGGCGCGCTCGCGCGTCTGCTGCCGCCCAAACGCCTCGCCGAGGTCGGTGACTTCCAGGATCTGCCGATCTGGCGCCGCCTCGTGATCGACACGGCGGCCGCCATGCTCGCCGAGCTCGGCGGGACCCTCGTGGTCCCGATGACCTTGCTGCGCCAGGAGTACCGTGACGAGATCTTCGGCGGTCTCGCCGCCCGCAGGATCGAGGTCCGGCACGTCCTGCTGACTCCGGCCGAAACGATCCTGCGAGAGCGGATAGCGGGCCGCGAGATACCGGAGGACCTGACCGACGGCGCGCTGAGCGTACGGCAGTGGTCGTACGACCACATGGAGCCGTACCGGGCCGCCCTCGCCTCCTGGCTGGCCGCCGACGCCCACCCGGTCGACACCGGCGCCCTCAGCCCGTACGAGGCCGCCGCCCGTATCGCCGAGGCCGTCGGCGCCGACGCCCTGCCCGCCTGTGACATCGTGCAGACGCCCGAGCCCACCGGCGAGACCCTCGCCGCCGGCGTCCTGCTCTTCGACGAACAGGACCGCGTCCTGCTCGTCGACCCCACCTACAAGCCCGGCTGGGAGTTCCCCGGGGGCGTCGTCGAACCCGGCGAGGCGCCCGCCCGTGCCGGGATGCGCGAGGTCGCCGAGGAGACCGGCATCCACCTCGACGACGTACCCGCCCTGCTGGTCGTCGACTGGGAAAAGCCCGTGCCCCCGGGCTACGGCGGTCTGCGGCTGCTCTTCGACGGCGGCCGGCTCGACTCCGCGGACGCCGGCCGGGTGCTGCTGCCCGGCCCCGAACTGCGTGACTGGCGCTTCGTCACCGAGGACGAGGCCGCCGGCCTCCTGCCCCCGGTCCGCTACGAACGCCTGCGCTGGGCCCTGCGGGCCAGGGAACGCGGGGCCGTACTGTATCTGGAGGCGGGCACCCCGGTCGGCTGACGTCAGCCCACCACCCCGTGGCGCCGCACCGCCTCCCGGAGCGCCTCCGCGGCCCGGTGGGTCACCGGCTCCCCGTGCCCGAAGCACGCCACCTCCGCGTCGAAGCCCGCCAATCGTCCGAAGGAGCCGACGGCCCGCTCCCGGTCGACGTTGAACACGCCGAGCATCACCCGGCCGTCGACCGGCGACGCGGCGACGGCGTCCCCCGTGAACAGCACGCCGTGACCCGGGAGGTGGAGCGCGATGCTGCCGTCCGTGTGACCGGGGACGTGGACGACCCGTGCCCCGCCGCCGAAGTCGAGGACGTCGCCGTCGGCCACCTCGGCGACCTTGGCGGGCCGGTCGAACCCGCCCCGCGGAAGCCGGCGGACGGCATCCGCGTGCAGGGGGCGCTCCCAGTCCTCGAAGACGGGCGGCGGGCCCGGCACCTCACCCCGTACGACGGGCGCCTCCAGCGCGTGGGCCACCACCTCGGCCCCGGTGAGCGCGGCGACCTCGCCCGCCCCGCCCGCGTGGTCCTCGTGGAAGTGGGTGAGGACGACACGCCGTACGCGTCCGGCGGCCCGTGCCGCAGCGGCGATCCGCGCCCCCGACCCGGCCGGCCCGGCGTCGATGAGCGTCAGCTCGTCGCCGTCGCGCCAGAGGTAGGCCTGGCCGACCGGGAAGCGCAACAGGTGCAGGCGGGGGAGGAGCTCGAAGACGTCCATGGCACGACCGTAGGCGGGACCCCGCCGGGCGGCGAGGATCCTCTGCCGACGGCAGAACGGTGGGCCCGGCCGGTTCAGCTCGCCGCGTAGTTGCGCAGGAACAGGGCCTCCGCCACCGACAGCCGCTCCAGCTCCTGCGGGGACACGCTCTCGTTCACGGCGTGGATCTGCGCCTCCGGCTCGCTCAGGCCGATGAGCAGGATCTCCGCCTGCGGGTACAGCGAGGCCAGGGTGTTGCACAGCGGGATGGAACCGCCCTGACCGGCGTACTGCATCTCCTGGCCCGGGTACGCCACCGCCATCGCGTCCGCCATGGCCTGGTACGCCGGGCTGGTGGTGTCGGCGCGGAACGGCTGGCCCTGTCCGATCTGCTCGACCTCCACCCGGGCGCCCCACGGCGTGCGGGCCTCCAGGTGCGCCCGGAGCAGCTTGGTGGCCGCGACGGCGTCCACGCCCGGCGGCACCCTCAGGCTCACCAGCGCGCGGGCGCTCGCCTGCACCGACGGGGTGGCACCGACGACCGGCGGGCAGTCGATGCCGAGCACCGTCACGGCCGGGCGGGCCCAGATGCGGTCGGCGACCGAACCGGAGCCGATCAGCTCCACGCCGTCGAGCACCCGCGCGTCCCGCCGGAACTGCTCCTCGTCGTAGGCCAGCCCCTCCCACCGGCTGTCCGTCGCCAGCCCGTCGACGGTCGTCGAACCGTCCTCGGCGCGCAGCGAGTCCAGTACGCGGATCAGGGCGGCCAGCGCGTCGGGCGCCGCGCCGCCGAACTGCCCGGAGTGCAGGTTGCCTTCGAGCGTGTCGACCTTCACGCGGACCAGCGTCATGCCGCGCAGCGTGGAGGTGACCGTCGGCAGACCGACCCGGAAGTTGCCCGCGTCGCCGATGACGACGGTGTCCGCCGCCAGCAGCTCGGGGTGCTGCTCGGCGTACCGCTCCAGACCGCCGGTGCCCTGCTCCTCCGAACCTTCGGCGATGACCTTGACGTGCACCGGCACGCCGCCGTTCGCCTTCAGCGCGCGCAACGCGAGCAGGTGCATCAGCACGCCGCCCTTGCAGTCTGCGGTGCCGCGCCCGTACCAGCGGCCGTCGCGCTCGGTCAGCTCGAACGGCGGGGTGGCCCAGCCGGCCTCGTCCAGCGGCGGCTGCACGTCGTAATGGGCGTACAGCAGCACCGTCTTGGCGCCCTCGGGGCCGGGCAGGTACCCGTACACCGACTGCGTGCCGTCCGGTGTGTCGAGCAGGTCCACGTCCTGGAAGCCCTCGGCCCGCAGCGCCGCCGCTATCCAGTTGGCGGCGCCCACGCTCTCGCTGCGCGGGAACTGGTCGAAGTCCGCCACCGACTTGAAGGCCACCAGCGCGGTGAGCTCCTCCTTCGCCCGGGGCATCAGGGCGGAGACGGTCTCGGCGACCGGATTCGACGACATGGGCACGCTCCTTGCGGGTGCGACGTTGTACCGATGAGTACGGGGATCCTCCCACAGTGGCCTGCGGCGATGCCCGCCGTAGGATGCGGGGGTCAGGTGCGGCATGCGGTTTGATCGGAGCAGTAGACCATCGTGAGCAGCGAGAACTCTTCGGCGGACGACACGCGTCAGGTCTGGGACGTCGTCGTGGTGGGCGCGGGACCGGCGGGGGCCTCGGCCGCCTACGCGGCGGCGGTCGCGGGGCGGCGCGTGCTGTTGCTGGAGAAGGCGGAGCTGCCCCGCTACAAGACGTGCGGCGGCGGCATCATCGGTCCCTCGCGCGACACCCTCCCGCCCGGCTTCGACCTTCCCTTCAGGGACCGTGTGCACGCGGTGACGTTCTCGCACAACGGGCGGTTCACCCGGACCCGGCGCTCCCGGCAGATGCTGTTCGGGCTGATCAACCGGCCCGAGTTCGACCAGCAGCTCGTCGAGCACGCGCAGAAGGCGGGCGCCGAGCTGCGTACCGGGGCGACGGTGACGCGGGTGGAGCAGCACGGGACGGCGGTGCCGGACCGGCGTACGGTCGCCGTCGTCCTGCAGGGCGGGGAGACGGTGCTGGCGCGGGCCGTCGTCGGCGCGGACGGCAGCGCCAGCCGGATAGGCGCGCACGTCGGGGTGAAGCTCGACCAGGTCGACCTCGGCCTGGAGGCGGAGATCCCGGTGCCCCAGACGGTCGCCGACGACTGGAAGGGACGGGTCCTCATCGACTGGGGGCCGATCCCCGGCAGTTACGGCTGGGTCTTCCCCAAGGGCGACACGTTGACGGTCGGTGTGATCTCGGCGCGCGGCGAGGGCGCCGCGACCAAGCGGTATCTGCAGGACTTCGTCGGACGGCTCGGGCTCGCCGGTTTCGAACCGAGCATCTCCTCCGGCCACCTGACGCGCTGCCGTGCCGACGACTCGCCGCTGTCGCGCGGCCGGGTCCTGGTGTGCGGGGACGCGGCGGGGCTCCTGGAGCCGTGGACGCGCGAGGGCATCTCCTTCGCGCTGCGCTCGGGGCGGCTCGCCGGAGAGTGGGCGGTGCGGATCTCCGAGGCGCACGACGCCGTGGACGCGCGCAAGCAGGCTCTGAACTACGCCTTCGCGATCAAGGCCGGGCTCGGGGTCGAGATGAGCGTCGGCAAGCGGATGCTGGCGATCTTCGAGCGCCGGCCGGGGCTCTTCCACGCGGCCCTGACCGGATTCCGTCCGGCCTGGAAGGCGTTCCGGGACATCACGCAGGGCTCGACCTCGCTGGGCGAGCTGGTCCGCGGCCATCCGCTGGCGCAGCGGGCGCTGGCGGCCATGGACCGCCGGCAGCCCGTGAGCGGGACGGGCTCCACGGAGGCCACGAGTTCCACGGGCACCGCCAGCACCGCGGCCGGCGCGGGAACCGCGAGCACCCCGGGTGGTGCGGGCCCGGCGCCCGACGAGGCCGGTTCCTGACCCGACAGCGGCGGACGGACGCCGCTCGCGCCCCGGCCCGCGCGTCCCGCGGCGCCCGGTGACGACGACACCGGCGCAGGCCACCGCGCCGGCCGGTCTCACCGAGCGCGAGGGCGCCGGGCGCCCGGGGCGGGCCCGACCGGTCGCGCCCGCCTACGAGTCGGGGTCGGTGAGGCCGGGCCTGCCGGGCTGACCGCCGTGCCCGAAGCGGACCAGCACGCTCACCACACGGCTGAAGAACACCACGACGGCCAGTGCCGCGCCGGAGCCGACGAGCACGTCCCGCGTACCGGCCGATAGCTCGAAGACGTAGGCCGGGCCCGCCACCGCTCCGAACAGCACGGCGGCCGCGAACGCCGCGCTGCACAGCGCGTATCCGATCTCGACCGTGATCGCGTCCCGCTCACCCTGCGTACGCCGTCCCCCGTGACTGGTCATATCGGCAAGTATCGCAGCCGTGGGTCCGGCGGGCCGTGCCGCGCCGGCCCTGCGCGCGCACGTGCTGCGCGCGGGCCGAGGACGAGCTCCGCCCCACCGGGCCGGCGTGCCTGGCCGCGGCCGGCCGTCCCGCTCAACTCCAGGTGATGCCCGACGTCGCGCGCCACAGCGCGGCGAGGGAGGCGTCCCCGGTCACCTCCGGGACCGGTCCCCGGTTCCACAGGGCCGGGTACAGCCGCGCGGCGGGCCCGGCCAGCTCGCAGTCGGCGTCCCCGGTGTCGTTCCGCTCCGTCACCGGGGGCCGCTGCGACAGCCGTACCGTCCACACGGCGCCGGGCACGTCCGTCGCCCGCACCCGCAGCGTGCGGGGTTCCTCGGTGCGGACGGCGCTCTTCGGGCGGGCGTGGAAGGCGCACAGCAACTCGTCGATGCCGTCGACCGCGAAGTCCGCCGCGCAGTGCGGCGCGAGGTCGCTGGGGTCGCCGCCCGCCGCCGACTCGGCGTCGATCCGGTGCACGGTCGTCTCGTGGGCCTGCCGCCGGGCCCAGAACGCGAGGGGGGAGGGCGCGGGCAGGAAGTGCCAGCAGCGCACGTCGGGCGCGGCGCCGGCCAGGGTGTCGACGAGCCGCCCGTGCCCCTCCTCGAACCAGGTCAGGAGCGCGGCGCCGTCGAGGTCGGGCAGCCCGTCGCCGGGACGGTAGGAGGTGTGTCCCTCGGCGACGAACGCCGTCGCCCAGCGGTGCACCATCCCCGTGTGCCGCAGCAGGTCCCGTACCCGCCAGCCGGGACACGTCGGCACCTCGGCGTCGGTGCCGGCCTTCTCGGCGGCCACGGCCAGCAACCGGCCCTCACGGTCCAGGACGTCGACGAACGCGGT
>NZ_JAGMUE010000114.1:0-17402 GCF_019049165.1 Streptomyces sp. AC627_RSS907 | reverse complement strand
GGTTTCCATGGCGGTGAGTGTGCCTCATGGAGCGGGCTCGAAGGGACTGGGCGGGGAGGCCCGGCGCCGGCGGTGGAGCGGGGGTCAGTCCGCTGCCACCGCCCGCAGGGGTGGCGGCTGTGGGTGGGGAGGTGCCGTGGGGTTCGGTCGCAGGGGTGGCGGCTGTGGGTGGGGAGGTGCCGTGGGGTTCGGTCGCAGGGGTGGCGGCCGTGGGTGGGGAGGTGCCGTCACGCTCGGGTCGCCGGGGAGGCGGCCGTGAGGTGTGCGTTCGCCGGGCTCGCCCGCCGGTCCCGGACGCTTCAGGCGCGCGCCGCCGGCCCCGCCGTGCTCTCCCGGACCAGCAGCCGGTGCGGTGCCTTCACCTCCGCCGGCGGGGGCGCCGAACCGTCGATCACACCGAGCAGGGTGCTGACCGCCGTGCGCGCGATCTGGGCCTTGTCCGGGGCGACGGTGGTCAGGGACGGCGAGCTGTACCGCCCCTCCTGGATGCCGTCGACCCCGACGACGGCGATGTCGTCGGGCACCCGTACCCCGGCCCGGGTCAGCGCGTGCATGGCTCCGATGGCCAGCAGGTCGTTGTAGCAGAAGACGGCGTCGGGCGGTTCGGGCAGGGCCAGCAGGCGTTCCATGGCCTCGGCGCCGAGGTGACGGTGGAAGCGCGGGGTGGGGACGATCAGTCCCTCGTCGGCGGTCAGCCCGGCCCGCTCCAGCGCCTGGCGGTACCCGATCGTGCGCAGTTGCGCGGTCTCGCCGGTGCTGTAGGGCTGGTCGCCGATGGCCGCGATGCGGCGCCGGCCGAGGGCGAGCAGGTGTTCCGTCGCCTCCCGGGCCGCCGTCACGTTGTCGATCGCCACGTGGTGGAGGCTGCCGTTGAAGATGTGCTCGCCGAGCAGCACGACGGGCACCCGGTTGGTGCGCAGCCGCAGCTCCTCCGCGGAGATGGCCAGGGGGCTCAGCAGAAGACCGTCGAACATGGTGGCGCGCGACTCGCGGCCGAGCAGTTCCCGCTCGCGCGCGCCGTCGCCGTCGGTCTGGTCGAGCATGACCACGTACCCGTGGGCGCGGGCGGCGGTGATGACCTCGCGGGCCAGCTCGGCGAAGTAGGGCACGTCCAGCTCGGGCACGACCAGGGCGATCATGCCGCTGCGGCCGCGGCGGAGATTGCGCGCCACCAGGTTCGGCCGGTAGTCGAGCTCGTCGAGCGCCGCCTGCACCCGCGCCCGCAGTTCGTCGGAGACGGGCACCGAGCCGTTGACCACGTTGGACACGGTGCGAATCGAGACTCCGGCACGTCGGGCGACATCGCGGAGCGTGGAGCCGGCCATCCGGTTCCCCCTCACGGCCCTCGCGGGCCTTCGGTCGGCAGCATCTCGCGCCGCGCCGGTGCGGACCAGCGCTGACGCAGGTTGATGTTACTCAGCTATTGCATCGTTGCAAAAGGCGACGCATCATCTCTGCATCGTTGCAAAGCGAGGCGGCGGTGCGGGGATACCGCCGCGCTGACGACGCCTGCGCGGTCCCGGCCACCGCCTGGGTGCACCCGCGTCACCCCACGCCTTCCTTCCCGGTCCTTCCCCGTTCCTGCCCTTCTCCGTTCCTGTCCTTCCCGGTCCTTCTCCGCCCCTCCTTCCCCGTCCCTCCCACGACTCAGCCCCGATTCCCGATCCAGGAGCCGTGCCCATGTCCAGACCATCCGTCCCGCGTCGCGACGTCCTGCGCGGCGCCCTAGGCGTCGGCGCGCTCGCCGTCGCAGCCGGCCCCCTCGCGGCGTGCGCCCCCGGCTCCTCCGGGTCCGAGCCGCGCAAGCTCACCGGGACGCCAGGTGCGTCGGCCAAGGGTGAGATCACCATCTGGAACCGCTCGGGTGACCTGTTCAAGGTCTTCGACGCGGCCATCGACGCCTTCCGCAAGGCGTATCCGGACGTCAAGGTCAACCACCAAGCCGTCGACATCGACGCCAAGCTCGCCAACACCCTGATCAGCGGTACCGACCTGCCGGACGGCAGTTTCTGGGACGACGCCAAGATCGGTGGCCAGGCGGAGCACCTGTACGACCTGACGGACCTGATCGCGCCCTACCGCGACAAGACCTCGGCGTACAAGCTGTCGGTCAACACCGTCGACGGCCGGATCTACGGCGTGCCCTGGGACCTCGACCCGGGCCTGCTCTGGTACCGCGAGGACCTGCTGGAGGACGCCGGAGTCGACCCGGCGGGCCTGAAGACCTACGACGACCTGCTGGCGGCGGCCCGCTCACTGCGGGAGAGGAATCCCGACGCCCACCCGATCCACATGGAGAAGGACCCCTTCCTGGGCCAGCTCTGGCTGGAGATGCTCGCGGGCCAGCAGGGCACCAGCCTCGCGGACGCGGACGGGAAGGTGCGGCTGGACTCCAAGGAGTACCGCCGCATCCTGGGCTGGATACGGGACGCCGTCGACGACGACCTGGTCACCCACACCGAGTACCTCAAACAGGCCGACATCGCCGCCCTGGAGAACGGGCAGCAGGCCCTGGTCCCGTGGGCGGTGTGGTGGTCCTTCGCGCCGCAGCAACTGCTGAAGAAGGGCAAGGGCAAGTGGCGGGCCGCTCCGCTGCCGGCCTGGTCGCCGGGGGGTGCGCGCAGCGGCGCCATGGGCGGCAGCAGCTTCATCATCCCGGCGAAGGCCAGGAACCCCGAACTCGCCTGGCTCCTCTACGAGTTCCTGTGCTTCAAGGAGCCCGGCTACAGCGCGGTGTACGGTCCGGGCGAGGTCTACCCGGGCGGCCTGACCACCTCCGTGCCGAGCTACGGGCCCGCCCGCCGTCCCGACAAGCCGCTGTTCGAACCGGTGGCGGCGCTCGGCGGACAGGACCTGTGGAAGGTGGCGGTCGACGCCGCCGGCACCATTCCGCCCGCCGCGCCGATCCCGGCCTGGTGGGCCAAGTCCGTCGACTACCTCGGCAACAACCTCCAGCGGCTGATGGAGGGGGAGATGACCCCCGACGACGTCATCGACGACTCCACCAAGAAGATCCAGCGCAACCTGGTGGACCGCGCATGACATCCGGCACCCTCACCCCGCCGGGCAAGGAGCGGACGGCCCCGGCGGCGCCGCGCCCCGCCCGCTCCCGCCGTCGGCTCCTCCTCGCGCCCTACCTGTTCGTCGCCCCGTTCTACGTGGTGTTCGCCGCGTTCGGCCTGTACCCGCTGATCTTCGCGCTCCAGTTGAGCTTCACCGACTGGAAGGGCGCCAGCGAGGCGCGCTTCATCGGCCTGGAGAACTACACCTACCTGCTCACCAGCGAGGAGTTCTGGTCCTCACTGGGCAACAGCGCGGTGATGTGGCTGCTGATCGTGCCCCTGCAGATCGTCGGGGGACTGGCCGCCGCCGTCCTGCTGGCCAACGCGCGCCTGCGCCTGCGCGGCATGTTCCGGGTCGCCTTCATCGCGCCGTTCGTCACCCCGCTGGTGGCGATGGCCCAGGTGTGGATCGTGGCTTTCGACACGGACTACGGGCTGGTCAACCACCTGTTCAACCTCGTCGGTCTGCCCGACGTGGACTGGCTCCAGTCGACCGCGTGGGCCAAACCGACGCTCGCTCTGCTGTTCCTGTGGAAGACCACCGGGTTCGCGATCATCATCCTGCTCGCCGGGCTCCAGGCCGTGCCCGCCGACGTGTACGAGGCGGCCGCCCTCGACGGAGCCTCCCGGAAGCGGCAGTTCTGGTCGCTGACCCTGCCGCTGGTGCGCCGCAGCGTCGCCTTCCTCGTCGTGGTGCAGACCCTGGCGGTGTTCCAGATGTTCGCGGAGCCGTTCGTCGTCACCCAGGGCGGTCCGTACGGCTCGACCACCACCGGCGGGCTGTACCTCTACAACCACATCACCGCGTCCGACCTCGGGACCGGGGCCGCGAACTCCTTCCTGCTCGTCCTGCTGGTGTTCGCCCTGTCCCTGCTGTCCGTGCGCCTGCTCCGTTCCCGAGACGAGTGACCATGACCAGCCAGACCAACGAAAGCAAGAGCCGGCCCGGTGCCGGTGAGGAACGCCGGAGCCGGCCGGGTGCCGGCGAGGAGCACGGCGGCGGGCGGCGCACGAGCCTGTCCCAGCCGAGGCCCGGCCCGTTCCAGTACCTCGTGCTCGGCCTCCTGGCCGTCGTGTTCGTGTACCCCATCTGGTGGGCCGTCAGCTCCTCGCTGAAGCCGCCGAGCGACATCATCCGCGACCCGCTGTCCTTCTCGCCGGGCACCGCCACACTCGACAACTACCGGGCGATGTTCGACGACGTGCCGATCGGCACCGGCTTCGTGAACACCGTGCTCGTCGTGGCCGTCAAGGGCGCGATGACCATGTTCTTCTGCCCGCTGGCCGGCTACGCCTTCGCCAAGTACCGCTTCCCCGGCAAGAACCTGCTCTTCGGCGTGCTGATGCTCACGCTGATGCTGCCGACCCTGGTCCTGATCATCCCCCTGCTGCTGGAGATGAGCGAGCTGGGCTGGGTCAACACCTACCAGGCCCTGATCCTGCCCGGCAGCATCGACGCCTTCAGCATCTTCTGGATGCGGCAGACCATCGCCGCGGTCCCCGACGAACTCCTCGACGCCGGACGCGTCGACGGGGCGAGCGAGTTCGGCGTCTTCGCCCGGATCGTGGTGCCGGTCATCCGGCCCGGGATCGCGGCCCTGGGCGTGCTGACCACCATGAACATCTACAACGACTTCGTCTGGCCGGTCGTCGCCGTCAACGACGAGAGCCACCAGACCCTCCAGGTGGTCCTGTCCACCTTGGCGCAGAACGTCACCGGCAACCGCGTCGGCGCCGACTTCGCCACCGTCTGGGGCGAACTGCTCGCCGCCGGGAGCATCGCGATGCTGCCCGTGCTCGCGCTGTTCGTCCTGCTGCAACGCCATTTCATCAACGGGATCCTCGCGGGCAGCGTCAAGGGCTGACCGCCCGCCTGCCGGCCGCCCGCCGGCCGCACGCCCGCCTGTCAGCAGTACGCCCGCCAGTCGCCGCCTCCCGCCCCACGCCCGCACACCGAACCGGAGCTCACACACCCATGACCGTCCCTCGCCCCGAATACCCCCGCCCCCACTTCGACCGCTCCCACGCCTGGCTCAGCCTCAACGGCACCTGGGAGTTCCGCGCCGACCCCGCCGGGCGCCACAGCGCCGACGCCGCCGACGGATACGACCGCCGGATCACCGTGCCCTTCGCGTGGGAGACACCGGCCTCCGGCATCGCCGAGCACTGGCTGCAGACCGCCTGGTACCGGCGCACGTTCACCGTGCCGGCCGCCTGGGCCGGACAGCGGGTCGTGCTGCACTTCGGTGCCGTGCACCACGCGGCCACGGTCTGGGTGAACGGCACCGAGGTGGCCCACCACGAGGGCGGCTACACGCCCTTCGCCGCCGACGTCACCGACGCCCTCGGCGAGGGGGAGCAACTGCTCACCGTGCGCGTCCACGCCCCCGCGGACAAGCGGGACATCGCACACGGCAAACAGCGCAGCATGCCCCGCGACGACTACGACGGCGTCTGCTTCACCCCGTCCTCCGGCATCTGGCAGAGCGTCTGGCTCGAGTCCCGCCCCGCCACCCACCTCGCCTCGCTCCGCCTGCGCCCCAACGCAGACCTGACCGGCATCACCGTCGAGGCCGCCGTGCACGGACCCGCGGCGGACCGCGCCGAACTGCGGCTGAGCGTACGCGGCGAGACCACCGCCGTCACGGCGACCGTCGACCCCGACGGGCGGTTCCGCACCGAACTCCTGCTCCCCGCCGCCCGTCTGTGGTCACCCGAGGACCCGCACCTGTACTACGTCGACGCCGAACTGACCACCACCGACGGCACCGACCGGGCCACCGCCTACACCGGCCTGCGCGCCATCACCGTGGACGGCGAGGCCCTGTACCTCAACGGGCAGAGGCTGTTCGTGCGCGGTGTCCTCGACCAGGGCTACTGGCCCGAGACCGGCATCACCGCCCCCGACGACACCGCCCTGCGCCGCGACCTCGAACTCGCCGCCGAGGCCGGCTACAACCTCGTACGCAAGCACCTCAAACTCGAGGACCCCCGCTTCGTGCACCACGCCGACACGCTCGGCATGCTCCTGTGGGCCGAGCCCGCCTCGCCCGGCCGCTTCTCGCCCGCCTCCGTCGCCGCCTTCGCCGACCAGATCGAGCCGATGGTCGAACGCGACGGCAACAGCCCCGCCATCGTCATCTGGGGCCTGTACAACGAGGAGTGGGGCCTGGACTGGGACATCCCGGGCGACGAGGCCAAGCAGCGCGCGACCGCCGACGCCTACGACCGTCTCAAGGCCCTCGACGCCACCCGCCCCATCGTCGACAACTCCGGCTGGACCCACGTCAAGACCGACCTGCTCGACTGGCACTACTACGACGAGAGCGCCGCCTCCTGGGCCAGCACGGTCGCCGACCTGCTCTCCGGCGCCCGCGACGACTTCCCGGTCAAGCTCGGCCCCGACCACATCGTCCACAAGAAGCTCGCCGTCCCCGGACAGCCCCTGCGCGGCCTGCCCAACCTCAACAGCGAGTACGGCGGCGGCTTCACCGGCCTGGACCGCGCCTGGCACCTGCGCTGGCAGACGCAGGAACTGCGCCGCCACGACCGGCTCGCCGGCTACGTCTACACCGAGCTGTACGACATCGAGCACGAGAGCGCCGGGCTGCTGGACTTCCGGCGTGCCGCGAAGGACCTCGCCGGCGTCGACCCGGCCCACGCCAACGCGCCGACGACGCTCGTCCTGGACGTGACCCCGGTGGCCCCGGGCCGCGACCTGCTCACCGCCACCCCGGACCTCACGGTCGACGTGCACGTGTCCCACCACGGGACCGGCCCGGTCGCGGGCACCCTGCACACCACCTGGACCCCCGTGTACGGCAGGACACCCGACGACCCCGGAAGCGCCGTGCCCGGTTGCCTCGCGGAGGCCAAGCCCCACGTCCTCGGCGCCCCCGTCACCGTGCCCGCCACGCTCCCCGAGGGCTGGACCAGCGGCCGACTCCACCTGGCACTGGTCGTGGACGGCACCGTCACCGCCCGCACCGCGCTGGACGTGGACACCCGCACCGAGCCCCACATCGGCGACGACCCGTCGGCCCGGACCACCGACTGACCCGCACCACCCGGCACCCACCCCGAAGGAGTCGACCCATGCGCCACCTCCTGCCCAGACGCCGGTCACCGGCCCTGCTCGGCGTCCTCGCACTCGTCGCCGCACTGCTGTCCCTGTGGGCGCAGCCCGTCTCGGCGGCCCCCGCCGGCCAGGTCCTGGCATCCCCCGACCCGGCTGCCCACCCGCAGGGCGACGACAGCTACCCACGCGCCGTCCGCCTCGACCACGACGGCTCGGCCGGCCGCACCATGCTGGCCACCTACGCCCGGCGCAACCAGGGCGCCACCAACACCCTGCCCGTCCACCGCAGCACCGACGGCGGACGCACCTGGAGCGCCGCCCCCGTCTCCACGATCACCTCCCACACCCCCGGCTGGGACATCGAGGCACCGGTCCTCTACGAGGTGCCGCGCACGGCCAACGGCCTGAACCGGGGCGACCTGCTCGCCGCCGGCACCGCCTGGCAGGCCGGTGACTACACCACGCAGCGGGTCGAGGTCTTCAAGAGCACCGACCACGGACAGAGCTGGCAGTACCTCTCCGACTGCACCCGCACCAGCGGCCTGCCCGACACCATCGGGCACGGCATCTGGGAGCCCTGGTTCCTGCTCGCCCCCGACAACACGCTGGCCTGCTTCATCTCCGACGAGCGGCCCGCGAACAGCCCGACCAACAACCAGGTCATCGGCCACTACACCTCCACCGACGGCGGACGCACCTGGAGCGGCACGCTCACCCGGGACGTCGCCTTCCCCGCCGACGACCTCGCCCGCCCCGGCATGTCGATCGTCGTCCCGCTGCCGAACGGGCGGTTCATGATGGCGTACGAGATGTGCCGGGACGCCACCGACGCCGACCACGCCTGCGAGGTGTACACCAAGACCAGCCCCGACGGACTGGACTGGGCGCCCGCCGACGACCCCGGCACCCTGGTGCGCACCGCCGACGGCAGGGAGCTCCTGCACACCCCGTACCTCGCCTGGGTACCGGGCGGCGGCCCCGACGGCACCCTGCTGATGTCCGGCCAGCGCGTCGTCACCGGACCCACCGGGAACAAGGCCGTGATGGCGGAGTCCGGTGCCGTGCTGTTCGCCAACACCCGCCTCGGCGCGGGGGAGTGGACCGAGATCGAGGCCCCGGTGCTCACCGACCCGACCGGCGGCTACAACCCCGGCGAGCCCTCCTGCCCCGGCTACAGCTCACCCATCGTGCCGCGTGCCGACGGCACCTCCTTCCTCTACCTGACCGCCACCTGGCTCGGCACCGGCAACCAGTGCCAGGTCCGGTTCGGTACCGGCACGCTCGGCGGCCCGGCCGGCCAGGTCACCACGCCGTGGGCGGCGGGCAAGTGCCTCGACGTCGACACCAACACCAGCGGCAACGGGCGTGCCGCCCAGCTCTGGGACTGCGGCACCGCCACCGGCCAGCGCTGGTCCGTCGCCCCCGACGGCACCCTGCGGGCGTTCGGCAGGTGCCTGGACATCGACGGCAACGGCACGGCCAACTTCACCAAGGTCCAGTTGTGGGACTGCGCCCCGGGCGTCGGCGGCCAGCAGTGGCGACACCGGTCCGACGGCTCCCTGCTCAACCCGCAGTCCGGCAGGTGCCTGGACATTCCCTCCGGTGCCACGGCCAACGGCACGAAACTGCAGATCTACGACTGCAACGGCCTCGGAACCCAGAAGTGGACCCTGCCGGCGTAACCGGCGACGGGGGGCGAAGGCCACGCTCCGGGCGTCGCATACGCTCGACACCACGATGAAGAGCAACCTCACCCCCCTGGAGCGGAAGGCCGACAAGGCCACGGTCAGACGGCACAACCTCAGCCTGGTCCTGAGGGCCGTGCACGACGCGGGGGAGTCGACCAGGGCCGGCATCGCCACACACGTCGGACTGACGCGCGCGGCGGTGTCGTCCCTGGTCGAGCAGTTGCTGGAGTACGGCTTCGTCTCCGAATGGGGCAAGACCAGCAGCGGCCAGGCGGGCCGGCCCGGCACCGTGCTCAAGGTGGCCCGGTCCGGCCCGGCGGGCCTCGGCGTCGAGATCAACATCGACTACATCGCCGTGTGCGCCGTCGACCTCGCCGGCACCGACCGGGTCCGGCTCGTGGAGCACGTCGACAACCGAGGGGTCCGGCCCTCCGAGGTACTGGCGCGCGCGGCCCGTCTGGCGGCGCGCGCCATCGGCTCGGCGGCCGAGCAGGACCTCGCCCCGGTCGGTGTCCACGTCGCACTGCCCGGCCTGGTGACCGGCGGCACCGTGCGCCAGGCCCCCAACCTGGGCTGGCAGCGGGTCGCCGTCGAGGGCCTCTTCGCCCAGGCCCTGCTCGCGCTGCGCCCCGCTCACCGCCCGCTGCCGGTCAGCTCCGACAACGAGGCCAACGCCGCCGCCCTCGCCGAGCTGTGGTTCGGCGCGGGCACCGAGGGCGTGCGCAGCTTCCTCTACCTGACCGGCGAGATCGGTATCGGCGGCGCCCTCGTGCTGGGGGGTGAGCTGCTGCGCGGCGCGCACGGCTTCGCCGGGGAGATCGGGCACATGGTCGTCGACCCGGACGGCCCCTTGTGCCGCTGCGGTGCCCGCGGCTGCCTGGAGCAGTACGCCGGACAGGCCGCGCTGCTCAAGTCCGCGGGCATCGACGCGGACGCGGGCGTGCAGGGCGTCGCCGAGCTGGAGCGCCGGGCCCGGCGGGGCGAGCCGTCCGCGCTGGCGGCGATCGAGGGGGCCGGACGCCGGCTGGGTGTCGTGGTGTCGGGCGCGGTGAACCTCTTCGACCCCGACGCGGTCATGCTCGGCGGTGTCTACCGGGAGCTGATGGACTGGCTGGCGCCCGCCGTCGACCGCGAGCTCGCGCTCCGCGTGGTCTCCGGGCTGTGGACCGAGGACGGGAAGCGGCTGCGGGCCTCCTCGTCCCTCGGTGACGCGGCCCGGGGCGCGGCCGGCGTGATCGTCCGCGAGGTGCTGGCCGACCCGGCGGCGTACGCGGAGCGGGACGCGGGCTGACGCGGGGCCGTCCGGCGGCCCCCCGTCAGCCGGCCGTCAGGCGCGGTGCGCGGCGATCAGCTCCTGATACCAGCGGTAGCTGTCCTTCGGTGTGCGCTGCTGCGTGTCGTAGTCGACCCGGACGATGCCGAAGCGCTTGTCGTAGCCGTACGCCCACTCGAAGTTGTCCAGCAGCGACCACACGTAGTACCCGCGTACGTCCACACCCGCGTCCATCGCCGCCCGCAGGGCGGTGAGATGGCCGCGCAGGTAGGCGACGCGGTCGGTGTCGTGCACCGCGCCGTCGGCGGCGACCGCGTCGTCCTCCGCCGAGCCGTTCTCCGTGATGTGGACCGGCGGCAGCGCGTCGCCGTACTGCTTCTTCAACCGGACCAGCAGGTCGGTGAAGGATTCCGGCACCACCGGCCAGTCCATCGCGGTGTGCCGCACGCCGGGGAGCCTGACCTCCTCGTACCGGTTGTCGGTGGCCACGCGCAGTGCCGGGTCGGGCTCGCGGTGCGGGGCGTCGGAGACCACGATCGGGCGGTAGTAGTTGATGCCGAGGAAGTCCAGCGGCTGGGAGATCAGCTCCAGGTCGCCCTCCCGCCGGAAGTCCGCCGCGGTGATCAGCTCGCCCCAGGTCTCCTCCTCGGTGTCCGGGTAGCGGCCCGCGAGGATCGGCTCGGTCCACACCAGGTTGTGCTGGGTGTCCGCGCGGACCACGGCCGCCAGGTCGGCGGGGGAGTCGGTGGCTGGCAGGTTGCGGTCCAGGTTGAGCGTGATGCCGACCTCGCGCACCCCGGCCGCCCGCAGCGCCCGCACCGCCAGGCCGTGGCCGACCAGCAGATGGTGGGCGGCGGCCAGGGCGCCCCGGCCCTCCTTGGCACCGGGGGCGTGCCGCCCGATGGAGTAGCCGAGGAAGGCACTGCACCACGGCTCGTTGAGGGTGATCCAGCGCGGTACCCGGTCGCCCAGGTGCTCCGCGACGACGGCCGTGTACTCGGCGAACCGCTCCGCCGTCTCCCGCACCCGCCAGCCGCCCCGGTCCTCCAGGGCCTGCGGCAGGTCCCAGTGGTACAGGGTCGCGGCCGGCTCGATGCCCGCCGCGAGCAGCTCGTCGACGAGGCGGGAGTAGAAGTCCAGGCCCTTCGGGTTCACCGCGCCCGCCCCCTCCGGCACGATGCGCGGCCAGGCGATCGAGAAGCGGTACGAGTCCACGCCCAGGTCGCGCAGCAGCGCCACGTCCTGCGGGTAGCGGTGGTAGTGGTCGCAGGCCACGTCACCGGTGTCGCCGTTCGCCGTCAGGCCGGGGGTGTGGCTGTAGGTGTCCCAGATCGACGGCCCGCGGCCGTCCTCCCGGGCCGCGCCCTCGATCTGGTACGAGGCGGTCGCGGCGCCGAAGACGAAGCCGGGCGGGAAGCCGGGGAAGTCAGTCATATGAGAGAGCCCATCTCCTGTGCGGGGGTGGTCACTTGACGGAACCGCCGGTGATCCCGGCGGCGATGTACTTCTGGGCGAGGACGAGCAGGATCGCCGCCGGCACCGCGGAGAGCACCGAGGCGGCCATCACGGAGCCCCAGTCGCCGACGTGGGCACCGATGTACTGGTAGATGCCCAGCGTCACCGGCTTCACGTCGTCCGTGGTGTTCAGCGTGAGGGCGAACATGAAGTCGCTCCACGAGAACAGGAACGCGAACAGCCCCGAGGTGATCAGGGAGTTGCGGCTCATCGGCAGCACCACCCGCACGAAGGTCCGCACCGGCCCGGCACCGTCCATCTGCGCGGCCTCGATCACCTCACCCGGGATCGACACCATGAAGGACCGCATCAGCACGATGGAGAACGGGATGCCCAGCGAGGCGTCCGCCAGCATCAGGCCGAAGTAGGAGTTGACCAGGCCCAGGTCGACGTACGAGTTGTAGAGCGCGTTGGCGATGACGATGCCCGGCACCATCTGGGTGATCAGCGTGCCGAACACGATCGTGCGTGAGCCGCGCAGCCCGAACCGCGCCAGCCCGTACGCCGCCGGGGCGGCGATGGCCAGGCAGATGACGACCGCGCCGAGCGAGACGGCCAGCGAGGTCAGCAGGTGCCCTCCCTGGTCGCTGATCGCCTTGGAGAAACCGGACAGGTCCAGACTGCCCGGCACCGGGTCGACCTCGAGCAGCCCGGCCTCGGGCTGGAGCGCGGTGTTGAGCATCCAGTACAGCGGGAACAGCATCACGCACAGGACGATCACGCCGGCGACGGTGGAACCCCAGCGGCGACGGGAGGCTGTGGGCGTGTGGGAGGCCATGGACGTCACTTCCCCTCGGTGCGGTTGGCCCGCAGGTAGAACACCGCGAAGACGGCGGAGATCAGGATGAGTACGTTGCCGACGACCGCGCCCGCACCGAAGTCCAGCTGCACGAACGAGTTCTGGTACGTGAGCGTGCCCAGTGTCTGGGTGGCGTCGGCCGGGCCGCCGTCGGTGAGGGCGAGGATCAGGTCGAGGATCTTGACCGTCGACATGAACCCGAGCACGAGCACGACCGTGATGACCGGCTTGAGCATCGGCAGGGTGACGGAACGGAAGGTCCGCCAGGCCGAGGCGCCGTCGAGCGAGGCCGCCTCGTGCAGCTCCTTCGGGATCTCCTGGAGACCGCCGTACAGGATGACCATGTTGAACGGGATGCCGATCCAGATGTTGACCAGGACGACCGAGAGCAGTGCCATGTCCGGACTGGTCAGCCAGGGCGTGTGACCGCCGATCCCGAGGGTGTCGAGGAACGAGTTCAGCACGCCCGTGTCCTGGTCGAGGATGCGCCGCCAGACGATGCCGGAGACCACCATCGGCACCAGCCAGGGCAGCAGGATCAGCGAGCGCAGCACGCCGTTCAGCGGGAACCGGCGGCTGAAGAACACCGCGAGCGCCATCCCGATGCAGAACTGGCCGAGCAGCGAGCCCGCGGTGAAGACCAGCGTGTGCCACAGCGCCTTGCCGAACAGGGCGTCCTGGAACACGTTGGACCAGTTGTCCGCGCCGTTGAAGGGCGCCTCACCGGTGAAGAAGGTCTTCGGCGTGTAGTGCTGGAAGCTCATCACGACGTTGCGTACGAGCGGGTAGCCGAAGAAGAGCAGCATGAAGACGACGGCGGGGGCGACGAACCCCCACTGGGTGAGCCTGCGCCGGCGCCTGAGCCCGGCCGGGTCCGGCGCGGTGGCCGTCCTGGACGCCTTGGCGGGCGTCTGTGCGGTGACGGTGGACGTGGTCATGGGACGCGTACCTCAGTTCCCGCTCGTGGCCCGCTGCTGGGCGCGCTTCAGGGCGGTCTCGCTGGACTGACCGGTCAGGGCGGACTGGAAGGCGCTCTGCAGGGCGAGCGACACGCTCGACCAGCCGGCGCCGAGCTTCGCCGTCCGGGACCGGGCGACGGCCACCTGGTCGGCGAGGGAGTCCAGCTCCGGCACCCGCTCGCGCCAGACGGCGGCGGCCTTGGCGTTGGCCGGGACCATCCAGCTGTTGAGCGCGTAGGTCAGCTGCTCCTTCTCGCTCGCCAGACAGGCGACGATCTTGCCGGCAGTCCTCTCCCGCGCCTCGTCACCGGTGTTCGGCACGGTGAGCACCGCACCGCCCAGCGGACCCACCGAGTCCTCGCCGGCCTCCGGCACGGGGATCGGCGCGATGCCCCAGTGCAGCGACTTGTCGGTGTTGAGGGTCTCCACCTGCCAGGGGCCGTTGATCATCATCGCCGCGTTGCCGGCCATGAACTGGTCGTTGACGTCCGCCTGCGTCCAGTTGACCGTCGACTTCGACAGCGAATCGTCCTTCAGCAGGCTCTTCCAGTAGTCGAGGGCCTCGACGACCTGCGGGCTGTCCAGCTTCGTCTCGTCGCCGCCGTTGGACCACATGAACGGTGTGAACTGGAAGACGCCGTCCTCCGCACCGCCGGCGCTGAGCGCCAGACCGTACCGCTTGCCCTGGGTGAGCTTCTTCGCGCTCTCGCGAAGCTCGGCCCAGGTGGTCGGCACCCGTACGCCCGCCTTGTCGAGGGCGTCCTTGTTGTAGAAGAGCGCCAGCGTGTTCACGGACCGCGCGGCGCCGTAGTACGTCCCCTTGTAGGAGCCGAAGTCGACGATGCCCTTGGGGATGCCGTCGGTGCTCAGCCCCAGGGTCCTGAGGTCGACCAGGCCGCCGGCGTCGGCGAACGTCGGCATCTCGGAGGCGTCGAACTGCACGATGTCGGGGAGCGACTTGGACGAGGCCATGCGCAGCGCCTTCGTCATCACCTGCGACGCCGGGACGCTCTGCTGCTCGATGGTGACGCCCAGCTGCTTGCCGCAGCGGGCCATCGCCTCCGCGTCCCAGCGGTGGTACGACTCGTCGGTCGAGGAGTTCATCACGGTGTACACGTCGGCGTCGCGCTGCTGTCCGCAGCCGGTCAGCGCCGCCCCGGCGACCAGGACGGAGACCGCGGCGAACGGGGCGACGACCCGGCGTGAGCGTCCTCGCCCGCGGTGCGTGGCGGCAGGAGGGTGTGCTGTCAGGGCGAGCGAGGTGAAGCGCTTCGACATGGTGCGGGCCCTTGCTGTCGTACCGTCCGGCTTCCTTGCCGGACCGTTTTGTTTGATGTGATGACTAATACGTCAAGGGTGCGCGGTCGCGCTAGAGGAAAGTGGCCCCGGTCTCTTCGCTTCATGGGGTGAGTGGGCTGTTCTTGTGGGTAATACTGCCTGATCAGAGCGCTCATGCCCGCATGGTGCGCTCGGAAGGGGGATTTGTTTTGTGTACGATCAAAATGCTGTGAGACGGCCCCCGTGCTCCTCATCCGACAGCTCCCGCCCCACCCAAGGAAGATCATGAAGTTCACCGACGGCTTCTGGCTCATCCGTGAGGGCGTGCATCTCTCGTACGCCACTGAGGTACGCGATGTACGCACCGAATCGAAGCGCTTCACCGCACACGCCGCCGTGAAGAAGGTGACGCGGCGGGGGGACACGCTCAACTCGCCGCTGCTCACGGTCGAGTGCTTCTCTCCCGCCGAGGGCGTCATCGGCGTCCGGGTCACCCACCACGCCGGCAAGCGCCGGCCGGGCCCCGACTTCGCCCTCGCGGGCGCGGCCGAGGGTGCCGGAGCGGTGCGCCAGGACGGCACGGTCACCGAGCTGACCAGCGGCCCGCTGAGCCTGCGCCTGGACCGGGAGGGCCCGTGGGGCCTCACCTTCCACGACGCGGACGGGCGCGAGCTGACCCGCGCGAACGCCAAGGGCACCGCCTTCGCCACCACCGGCGACGGCGCGCACCACATGGTCAGCCGGCTCGCGCTCGGCGTCGGCGAGCAGGTCTACGGCCTCGGTGAGCGCTTCACCCCGTTCGTCAAGAACGGACAGGTCGTCGACATGTGGCAGGCCGACGGCGGCACCAGCAGCGAGCAGGCCTACAAGAACATCCCGTTCTACCTCTCCTCGCGGGGCTACGGAGTCTTCGTCAACCACCCGGGGGCGGTCTCCTTCGAGGTCGGCTCCGAGTCCGTCGGGCAGGTGCAGTTCAGCGTCGAGGACCAGACGCTGGAGTACTACGTGGTCGCCGGCCCCACCCCGAAGGACGTGCTCACCCGCTACACCGGCCTCACCGGCCGCCCCGCGCTCCCGCCGGCCTGGTCCTTCGGCCTCTGGCTCACCACGTCCTTCACCACCTCGTACGACGAGCAGACGGTGACGTCGTTCGTGGACGGCATGGCGGACCGGGGCATCCCGCTCTCCGTGTTCCACTTCGACTGCTTCTGGATGCGCGAGTACCAGTGGTGCGACTTCCAGTGGGACCCGGACGTCTTCCCCGACCCGGACGGCATGCTCGCCCGGCTGAAGGCCAAGGGACTGAAGGTCAGCGCCTGGATCAACCCCTACATCGCCCAGAAGTCACCTCTCTTCGACGAGGCGGCGGCCCTCGGGCACCTGGTGCGCCGGCCGAACGGCGACGTCTGGCAGTGGGACCTGTGGCAGGCCGGCATGGGCCTGGTCGACTTCACCAGCCCCGCGGCCCGCGACTGGTTCGCCGCGAAGCTCAAGCCCCTGCTCGACCAGGGCGTGGACTGCTTCAAGACCGACTTCGGCGAGCGCATCCCCACCGACGTCGTCTGGCACGACGGCTCCGACCCGGAGCGGATGCACAACTACTACACCCACCTGTTCAACCGGACCGTCTTCGAACTCCTCGAGAAGGAGCGCGGACAGGGCGAGGCCGTCCTCTTCGCCCGCTCCGCGACCGCCGGCGGCCAGCAGTACCCGGTCCACTGGGGCGGCGACTGCTGGTCCTCCTTCGAGGCGATGGCGGAGTCGCTGCGGGGCGGTCTGTCCCTGTCCCTGAGCGGCTTCGGTTTCTGGAGCCACGACATCGGCGGCTTCGAGGGCACGCCCGACCCCGCGGTCTTCAAGCGCTGGCTGGCCTTCGGCCTGCTCTCCTCGCACAGCCGGCTGCACGGCTCCTCGTCCTACCGGGTGCCGTGGGAGTTCGGCGAGGAGGCGGTCGACGTCGCCCGTCGCTTCACCCTCCTCAAGCACCGCCTGATGCCCTACCTCTACGGTGTCGCCGCCGAGGCCCACCGCACCGGTGTGCCGATGATGCGGCCGATGGTCCTGGAGTACCCGCGGGACCCGGCGTGCCGCCCGCTGGACCGGCAGTACATGCTCGGCCCCGACCTCCTGGTCGCCCCGGTCTTCACCGAGGAGGGCGAGGTGGAGGTCTACCTGCCCGCGGGTACCTGGACCCACCTCCTGACCGGCGAGCGGGTCACCGGCCCGGCCTGGCGCACCGAACGGCACGGCTACGACAGCCTGCCCCTGTACGTCCGTGAGGGCGCCGTGCTCCCGCTGGCCACCGACGACCAGCGGCCGGACGGCGACTGGCTGGACACCCCGACCCTGCTCGTCCACCCGCCGGCCGACCCCGCGTACTCGGCCGAGGTCACCGTGCCGGACCTGCTGGGGGCGCCGGCCGCGACGTTCCGCGCCCGGCGGGACGGGGACGTCCTGCGGGTCACCGCGACCGGCACCGACCGCCCGTTCACCGTGCGGATCGCGGGCGGCGCGAGTGCGGAGGGAACCGGCGAGGTGAGCGTGCCGCTGAGCTGAGCTGAGCTGAGCTGAGCCGAGCTGAGCCGAGCTGAGCCGAGCGAGGCCTCGCCTCCCCGGCTCCGTCGGCGGGGCGAGACTGTCCGGTGCGGTCGTGCGGTCGTGCGGTCGTGCGGTCGTGCGGTCGTGCGGTCGTGCGGTGCCTCGCTGCCGTACACCCGGGCAGACGTCATGGAGGCCGCGGTGGCCCTCGG
>NZ_JAGMUE010001115.1:0-701 GCF_019049165.1 Streptomyces sp. AC627_RSS907 | reverse complement strand
GTCTTCCCGCCCGCCACGACCCTGGAGACGGACGACGCGATCTTCGACCGGGTGTACGGGGTCAACGTCAAGGCGCCCTTCTTCCTCACCCAGGCCGTGGTGCCGGAGATGATCGACAACGGCGGCGGGGTGATCGTCAACCTCGGGAGCTGGGTGGCCCGCCTCGGGCTGCCGGTGGGCGGTCTGTACAGCTCGACCAAGGGCGCGGTGGAGACGCTGACGCGGGCCTGGGCCGCCGAGTTCGGCCCGCTCGGCATCCGGGTCAACGCGGTCTCGCCGGGCGTGATCCGGCCCCCGGACCTCGCGCCGGACGCGGCGTACCCCGGCGAGGACCTGATGACCGGCACCCCGGCCGGCCGCGCCGGCCATCCCGACGCCATCGCCGCCGCCGCGCTCTACCTGGCCGGCGACGAGGCCGAGTTCGTGCACGGAACCGTCCTCGACGTGGACGGCGGCCGGACGGGGGTCGCCGTCCTGGCCGCCCCGCCGGGCGCCCGCCACCACGCCGGGTGAGCGACCCCGGCGGGCGCCCGGGCCCGGGCGGACGGCTCGGGCTCAGGGGCGCCAGCGCACCCGGTGCTCGTTGAGGTGGGCCAGGACGGCGTGGTTGGCCTCCCACCCGTCCGGAAACTTCATACTCACGCCGAGCCGCACCGGTTCCGTCGACGGATGGTCGTCCAGCAGTTCGGGCACCCCGGCCC
>NZ_JAGMUE010001114.1:0-557 GCF_019049165.1 Streptomyces sp. AC627_RSS907 | reverse complement strand
GACGTCACCTACATCCCGATCAACACCCGGGCCGAGAAGATCAAGGCCGCCTTCAACGACCCGAAGAGCGCCCCTGACCTGATCGAGTACGGCAACACGGACACGGCCGGCTACGTGCAGGACGGCGGCCTCGCGGACATCAGCGAGGAGTTCGCGAGCTGGCCGCAGAGCAAGGACACCGACGCCACGGCCAAGGAGTCGGTGACCGTCAAGGGCAAGACGTACGGCTCCCCGCTCTTCGTCGGCGTGCGCGCGCTCTACTACCGCACCGACGTCTTCAAGGACCTCGGCCTCAAGCCGCCGACCACCCAGGAGGAGTTGGTCAACACCGCCGAGAAGATCCGGGCGGAGCGGGGGGACCTGTACGGGCTCGCGGTGGGCGGCGCGTACACCTACGGCGCGATGCCGTTCCTGTGGGCGAACGGCGGCGAGTTGGCCACCGAGAAGGACGGCGCCTACCGCTCGACCATCGACAGCGCGCAGTCGCAGGCCGGCATCAAGGCGTACACCGCGCTGTTCGGCGACCAGAACTGCCCGGCCAACAAGTGCGCCGAGAT
>NZ_JAGMUE010001113.1:0-725 GCF_019049165.1 Streptomyces sp. AC627_RSS907 | reverse complement strand
TCTACGTACTGGTCGACCTCGCGGGAATGAACGACAAGGCGTCACCGCTGATCGCCGCGGCAGCCGCCGTCCCGATCACCTTCCTCGTCTCCCGGACGATCATGCTCGGCCCGACGATCAACGGCACCCCGGAGCCGGGGAAGGAGGAGCCGCCCTCCCTGCTGCGCCGGTGAGCGGGGTGCCGGGCGGGAGGCGGCCGAGGCCGCGCGGGCGACCCCGTACGGCCCGGCCCACACCACCTCACCGGTCGCCGGGCCGCGCCGCGCGGTCTCCCGGCGGCGGGCGCGGCGCGCTCGGCAGGCGTCGCCGTGCTCGGCTCGGTCGGTCAGGCGTAGACGCTCTCCACGAACTGTGCGAGTTGGTCGTCGCTCAGGTGATGGGCCAGATCGGCTTCGCTGATGATGCCGACGAGGCGCTTGTTCTCGTCGATGACCGGCAGGCGGCGGATCTGGTTGCTCTCCATCTCCCTGAGCACCTGGTCCACGTCGGCGTCGGCGCTGACCCAGCGGGGTGTGCCCTTGCACAGGTCTCCCGCGGTGACCCGCGCCGGATCGTGCCCCGCGGCGACGCAGCCGATCACGATGTCACGGTCGGTGACGATGCCGCACATCCGCTCGTTCGGGTCGGTGGGATCGCTGACCGGTAGGGCGCCCACGTCGAGCTCCCGCATGAGCTGGGCGACCCGGTCCAGGGTCTCGGTTGCCGGTACCCACTGGGCCCCGGGG
>NZ_JAGMUE010001112.1:0-1056 GCF_019049165.1 Streptomyces sp. AC627_RSS907 | reverse complement strand
AGGGGTGGGCGCAAGATGACGCTGCGTCAATCAACTACGGACCCGGACATCCCCGTTGGGGGCCTTGCCTTCTTCGGGAGCGAGGTGCGCTTCGCGCGCGAGCACGCGGGGATGACGCAAACACAGCTCGCGCTGGCCACAGCGTACGACCGCACGTACGTCTCGCACGTCGAGAACGGAAGTCTGCTCGGCTCGGCCCAGTTCGCGGAGTCGTGCGACCGGGTGTTCCAGACCAGCGGCTACTTCGGTCGGCTGGCTGAGCGCATCCGCGAGCGCAACCATCCTGACTGGTTCCTGCCGTACGTCGCGTTGGAGAAGGCAGCGGCATCCGTCTCGGACTACTCGAACACCTTCCTGATGGGCGCGGTCCAGACGCCCGAGTACGCGGAGGCGATCTTCCGCTCCGCATCGCCGCGCAAGAGCGATGACGAGATCAAGGCCCATGTGGAAGCGCGGCTCTCTCGGCGTGAGGTGACGGACCGGAAGTCACCCCCGCACTTCTGGCTGATCATCCACGAGGCCGCGCTGCGGATCCCGGTGGGGAGCCCCAAGATCATGGCGGCACAGCTCGACTACGTACTGGAGCGGGCCTCGGAACCACACTTCACGTTCCAGGTGCTTCCGTTCCGGGCTGGCGCGCCGGCAGCAGAAATCCCTTTCACGCTGCTGTCGCCAACCATGAACGATGAGTCGCCCGTTCTCTACTCCGAGACCACAGGAAAGGGGCACATCAACGACTCGCAGGAGGCCGTGCGGGAGTGGGCAGGTAAGTTTGACCACATGCGCGCTTCCGCCGTTTCGGAAGCGGATTCGCTGCGCCTCATCCACCAGATCCGGAGGGAACACGAATGTACCGATGGGTGAAGTCCAGCTACAGCGGCGGGCAAGCGGGCCAGTGCGTGGAATGGGCCCCTGACCACGCGGCAACCGCCCGAGCCGTCCCGGTCCGCGACAGCAAGGACCCCCACGGCCCCACCCTCACCTTCGAACCCACCGCCTGGGCGGCCTTCATAGCGGGCGTCAAGGCGGGTGAGTTCCAGGGTTGAGGTCCCGTAC
>NZ_JAGMUE010001111.1:0-742 GCF_019049165.1 Streptomyces sp. AC627_RSS907 | reverse complement strand
CGACAGGGCCAGGCAGCCGACCGCGCGGCCGGCCGTGATCGGCACAGCGGCGCACACGGTGCCCACCGCGTACTCCTGGAGGTCGAGCACGGGCACCGTCGCGGGCTGGCTGTCCAGGCGGCTGAAGAGCACCCGTTCGCTGGTGGTCGTGCGCGAGGTGAGCCGCACGATCTTGTGTCGCGACAGGTGCTCGCGGCGCTCGTTGTAGTCGAGCTGGGTGAGCAGGCACTTGCCGACCGCGCTCGCGTGGGCGGCGACTCTGAAGTCGACCCACTCGTTGACTCTCGGCGCGTTCGGGCCGTCCGCGTACTGGGTGATCTTCACCTCGCCGTCGATGTACCGGCTGATGTAGACCGCCGCGCCGACCGTGTCGCGCAGCACGGTGAGCGTGCGCTGGAGCTTGGCGTGCAGGGCCTGCTGGCGGTTGGCGCCGCTGCCGCCGAGGACGAGCAGCGCCTCCCCGCTGACGTAGGCCCCGTCGCTCGTCTGTTCCACGTACCCCTCGCGGCGCAGCATGGCCAGGAGTTCGGCGAGCTGGGCGCTGGAGGCGTCGATGCGACGGGCGATCTCGACGTCGGTGACGCCACCTGTGTGCTTGGAGACCATCTCCAGCACTCGGAGGGCATGCCGTACCGAGTGCTGTGGGGCGGTCGGCTCGGGCTTCGGCGCCACGGTTTCCCCCTACCAGGTTGTGACCACTTGCGGTGTCGCTGTCGCTGCAGGTCCCGGCCGATGGGTGGAG
>NZ_JAGMUE010001110.1:0-606 GCF_019049165.1 Streptomyces sp. AC627_RSS907 | reverse complement strand
ATGGTGCGGGTCGGCTCGACGGCCGACACCGGCCGGTCGATGACGTCGTCGGGCGCGTTGACCGCGGCCGTCAGCAGCGCCCGCGCGCCGGCGTCGTCCAGCCGGTGCGTCGGGTCCTTGGCCAGCAGGCCGTAGATGACCTCTTCGAGCATGCCCGCGTTCTTCGGCGGGTCGAGCGGCTCGGTCATCACGGCCGTCAGCGTCGCGATGGCCGTGCTCTTGTCGTACGGCGGGACGCCCTCGACCGCCGCGTACAGCAGGCCGCCGAGCGACCACAGGTCCGACGGCGGTCCCGGCCGGTGGCCGCGGGCGCGCTCGGGGGCGATGTAGGAGGGCGCGCCGACCAGCATGCCGGTCGAGGTCACCGACGGGTCGCCCTCGACCTGCGCGATGCCGAAGTCGGTGAGCACGACCCGGCCGTCGTCGGCGATCAGCACGTTGGACGGCTTCACGTCGCGGTGCAGGATGCCCTCGCGGTGCGCCGCGCGCAGCACGTCGAGGACGGCGAGGCCGACCTCGGCGGCCCGGCGCGGGGTGAGCGCGCCGTCGTCGCGTACCACGTCGGCCAGGGAGCGGCCCTCGATCAGCTCCATGACGATCCACGGC
>NZ_JAGMUE010001109.1:0-655 GCF_019049165.1 Streptomyces sp. AC627_RSS907 | reverse complement strand
TGGAGATCTCCACAGACGGTGTACGCGTGACCGTCGTCTGCGGCTCCTCGCGGTTCACCCTCCACACCCTGCCTGTGGAGGAGTACCCGGCGCTGCCGCAGATGCCCAGCGTCACCGGCACCGTGCCCGGCGAGGTCTTCGCCGCCGCAGCCGCGCAGGTGGCCATCGCCGCCGGCCGCGACGACACGCTCCCGGTCCTCACCGGCGTGCGCATCGAGATCGAGGGCGACCACGTCACCCTGGCCTCCACCGACCGCTACCGCTTCGCGGTCCGCGAGTTCCTGTGGAAGCCGGAGGCGGCCGACCTGTCCGCCGTCGCGCTGGTGCCCGCCAAGACGCTCCTCGACACGGCCAAGTCGCTGACCAGCGGCGACACCGTGAGCATCGCGCTCGCGGGCTCCGGCGCCGGCGAGGGCCTGATCGGTTTCGAGGGCGCCGGCCGGCGGACGACGACCCGCCTGCTCGAAGGCGACCTGCCGAAGTACCGCACGCTGTTCCCGACCGAGTTCAACTCGGTCGCGGTGATCGAGACCGCGCCGTTCGTCGAGGCGGTCAAGCGCGTGGCGCTGGTGGCCGAGCGCAACACCCCGGTGCGGCTCAGCTTCGAGCAGGGCGTGCTGATCCTGGAGGCCGGCTCCAGCGACGACGCACAGGC
>NZ_JAGMUE010001108.1:0-542 GCF_019049165.1 Streptomyces sp. AC627_RSS907 | reverse complement strand
GCGTACCACCCGTCGAGCCAGGGAGGCAGCACCCATGTCGGGACCGCGACCCGTACGAGCACCGCGCGGCACGGAGCTCAGCACGCTGGGCTGGCAGCAGGAGGCCGCGCTGCGGATGCTGCAGAACAACCTCGACCCCGAGGTCGCCGAACACCCCGACAAGCTCGTCGTCTACGGCGGCACCGGCAAGGCGGCCCGCGACTGGCGCTCGTTCGACGCGATGGTGCGCACCCTGACCACGCTGCGCCAGGACGAGACGATGCTCGTGCAGTCCGGCCGCCCGGTGGGCGTCATGCAGACCCACGAGTGGGCGCCGCGCGTCCTCATCGCCAACTCGCACCTGGTCGGCGACTGGGCCAACTGGGAGGAGTTCCGCCGCCTTGAGGCCCTCGGCCTGACCATGTACGGGCAGATGACCGCCGGCTCCTGGATCTACATCGGCACCCAGGGCATCCTGCAGGGCACGTACGAGACCTTCGCCGCCGTCGCCGCCAAGAAGTTCGGCGGCTCGCTGGCCGGCACCATCACGCTCACGGCGGGCC
>NZ_JAGMUE010001107.1:0-564 GCF_019049165.1 Streptomyces sp. AC627_RSS907 | reverse complement strand
GTCATGTACAGCTCGGTGTCGGTGGACGGTTTCGTCGCGGACGAGAACGACCAGCCTGGACCGCTGTTCGACTGGTTGCTGAGCGGTGACGTCCCGTTGGACGAGAGCGGCGCGTTGAAGGTGTCGCAGACGTCCTACGACTACATCCGACCGTACTGGGACCAGATCGGCGTCACGGTCGTCGGCCGCCACGTCTTCGACCTGGCGGACGGCTGGGACGGGAAGCCGCCGGGCGGGATGGACCACATGGTCGTCGTGACGCACCGGCCGCAGCCCGAGGGCTGGGACCCCGAGGCACCCTTTCACTTCGTCGACGGCGTCGAAGCAGCCGTGGCCAAGGCGCGGGAGCTCGCGGGTGACCGCTTGGTCGAGGTCGCCGCTGGCGACGTCGGTGGCCAGGTACTTGCCGCGGGTCTGGTCGACGAGGTGCGCATGGACGTCGTACCCGTCGTGTTCGGCTCCGGCAAGCGCTACTTCGGGTCGGTCCACGCACAGCACCTGCTGGAGGGACCCGACCTGGTGGTTCAGGGCGACCGCGTGCTCCACCTGCGCTACCAGGTGCGC
>NZ_JAGMUE010001106.1:0-680 GCF_019049165.1 Streptomyces sp. AC627_RSS907 | reverse complement strand
CCTTCAGGTTGAGCAGCCCCCAACCGCTCGCCGGAAGGCGGCATTGGGACTTCTGCGGATGGATGACCTCAGCCGGGCGCATGGCGGCGTAGTACATGCAGCCGAAAAAGGCGTACAGGTGCGGACCGCGGCCGGGAAGGGTCTTTGCGGCGGTCAGTAGCCGTGCGACCTGAGCCGGGTTCGGCACGCAGTCGGGATCGACTTCGTCGGCGACCTCAGGCGCGGACCAACGAAGTCCGTTCAGCGGGTTCTGGTTGAAGTACCCGCATTCGACCGCCACCCCAAAGACTTCATTGACGGCGGCCCTCTTGCGCTTCACCGTCTTCGCGGCAGCGGCCGTTCCATCGATCTTGCGGCACAGCGCGTCGAGCCCCCCGGCGCAGCGCGTCGGGTTCCTCCAACCTGGGACAGGCGTGCTGTTCGGCGTCGTTCGCGTCCGACCAGTCGGCCGGGGAGGGCTGCTGAGGGCCGTCATAACCCGAGTTCGCCGTATCGCCGGTGTCGGTTCAGCCCAATTCGAAGCCGTTGCTGGGGAAATCCCCATCTCTGCGACGACATGCGCGATCGGGTGAGTCTTGCGACGCTCGATCAGACGGCGGCGCCCCTCCACGGACAACGGTGCGTTCGCGCGGGTCATGGTGTCGTCGAGGTCGTACGGGACGCGTGGTGTCGTGCACTGG
>NZ_JAGMUE010000113.1:0-8377 GCF_019049165.1 Streptomyces sp. AC627_RSS907 | reverse complement strand
TGGCACGCTGTTGAGTTCTCAAGGAACGGACGCTTCCTTTGTACTCACCCTCTCGGGCTTTCCTCCGGGCGCTTCCCTTCGGTCTTGCGTTTCCGACTCTATCAGATCCTTTTCCGATCCGATTTCCTCGGCGCTTTCCAGGTTCCCGCTTTCGCGTTTCCCTTTCCGGCGGTTCCGACTCTATCAGATCCTTTCTGGCCCTGATTCCCCGTCAGAGGGGGTTGTCATCCCGGCTGTTGGGCCGTTCCGACGTCTCAAACCTTAGCGGACTTTCTCGGCGATTCCCAATCGGAGTCGATCGGGTCGCCAAGCCCCATCGGAATTGAATTCGGACATGCCGAAGTCATTCCCAGTGGGAGGTCGTGCTGGTGTTTGAGTGCCGCTGCTGCGGCGGGAGGTGCTGCCGGAGAACCGTTACGGCCCCGTGGCAACCCGAAGAACCTTACGGATCCCCTGGGGGGCTGTCAAGGAGCCCTGTCAAGATCTTTAATCGAGGTCGCTGAGCCGGCCGTCGGCGTCCGGCTGGGCGTGCTCCACCCTGCGCAGGAGGCGGGTGAGGACGTCGCCGAGCGCGGCCCGGTCGTCGGCGGAGAGGTCCTGGAGGAGGTCCTCCTCGAAGACCGTGGCCAGGCGCATGACCTCCAGCCACTTCTCGCGACCCTCGGCGGTCAGCTCGACGATGACGCGTACCCGGTTGGTCTCGTCCCGGTCCCGGGTCACCAGCCCCTCCGACACCATCCGGTCGATGCGATGGGTCATCGCCGCCGGCGTCAGGCCGAGGCGCTTGGCGAGCTCACCGGGGCCCAGCCGGTACGGGGCTCCGGAGAGGACGAGCGCCTTCAGCACCTCCCAGTCGGTGTTGCTGATGCCGAGCTCGGCGGTCTGACGGCCGTACGCGACGTTCATACGGCGGTTGAGGCGGGAGAGCGCCGAAACGATCTTCTCGACCTGCGGGTCGAGGTCCTGGAACTCGCGCTGGTAGGCGGCGATCTGTTCTTCGAGTGTCGGCTCGCCGGCGCCGGAGGTGTCGCCCATGGCCGCAGTATGGCACGCGAGCCCTTTGCCTTGAAGTCCTTCGCTGTGTACTCTTTATCTTCGAACTTTAGCTTCTAAGTCTTCAGCTCTAACGGCTGGAGCAGACTCCCCGAGAGAGGGTGAACGTGACCAGGGCAATGGGTGCAGCGATGCACCGGATCCACGTGGGCAACGCACTCAGCGCGTTCGGGCTCGGTTTCACCGTCCCCTACCTGTACGTCTACGTGGCACAGGTACGGGGGCTGGGTTCCGTGACGGCGGGTCTCGTACTCGCCGTCTTCGCCGTGGCCGCGCTGATCGTGCTGCCGTTCGCCGGGCGGGCCATCGTCCGGCGGGGCCCGCTGCCGGTACTGCTCACCGCCCTGGTCACCGCCGCGCTCGGCGCGCTGAGCCTGGGGCTGTCGGCCTCGGCGAGCACCGTGCTGCTGTCCGCCGCCGCGCTGGGGGCGGGGCAGGCCGTGATGCAGCCGGCGCTGGCGACGATGATCGTGGACTGCTCCTCGTCCGAGACCCGGTCCAGGGCGTTCGCGATGCAGTTCTTCCTGCAGAACCTGGGGCTCGGCGTCGGCGGGCTCATCGGCGGTCACCTGGTCGACACCTCGAACCCCTCCTCCTTCACGCTGCTGTTCGCGATCGAGGCGGCGATGTTCCTGCTGCTGGTCGTGGTGATGGTGACGGCACGCATTCCGCGCACGCCCCGTGTGGAGGAAGCCGCCGGGCAGTCGGGCGGGACCGGCTGGAAGCAGCTGCTGGGGAACCGGGCCATGGTGCAGCTCTGCGTGCTGGGCTTCGTGCTCTTCTTCGCCTGCTACGGGCAGTTCGAGTCGGGGCTGAGCGCGTACGGCGTCGAGGCGGCCGGAATCTCCACGTCCGCGCTGGGGACGGCGCTGGCGGCGAACACGCTGGTGATCGTGGTCGCGCAGTTCGCGGTGCTGAAGTACGTGGAGCGGCGGAAGCGGTCGCGCGTGATCGCGGCCGTGGGGCTGATCTGGGCCGTGGCGTGGGCGGTGGCCGGTTACGCCGGGCTGGGTCACGGCAGCCAGACGATGGCGACGGCCGCGTTCATCTCGACGTACGCGCTGTTCGGACTGGGTGAGGCCATGCTGTCGCCGACACTGGCGCCGCTGGTGGCGGATCTCGCGCCGACCGGGATGGCCGGGCAGTACAACTCCGCCTTCGCCCTGGTGAAGCAGCTGGCGCTGGCCATCGGGCCCGCGGTGGGCGGACCGCTCGGAGCCTCGCTGCACGGTCCGTACATCGTGGCGTTCCTGCTGTTCTCGCTGGGGATCACGGCGCTGGCGGTGCGCCTGGGGCGGCAGCTCACGGACGTTCAGAACCAGCCGTCACTCGCCCGCAGCCGGGTGGTCACGCAGGGCGGGGCACCGGCCGACACGGTGGCGGCCGCGGAGGCATGAGGTACGGGTCGTGACGGGTTCCGCGTCCGTCACGACCCATGACCCATGACTCACGGCTCACGGATCACGGCTCATGGATCACGGCTCACGCGTCTCGGCTTGCTGCTCACGGCACACGCGTCTCGGTTTGCTGTTCACGGCAGGAGGAACTCGCACCAGACCGCCTTGCCGCCGCCGGGGGTGCGCCTGGACCCCCAGTTGGAGGCGATCGTCGCGACGATGGCGATGCCCCGGCCGGACTCGTCGGCCGGCTCCGCACGGCGGCGTCTGGGCAGGTGGTCGTCGCCGTCCGTGACCTCGATGATCAGGCGGCGGTCGGTGCGGCGCAGGCGCAGGCGCATGGGGGGCGTGCCGTGCTGGAGGGAGTTGGCGACCAGTTCGCTGGCGGCCAGGACGCCCAGGTCGTGCAGGTCGGCGGGGAAGCGCCAGCTGGTCAGCACGCCGGAGGCGAAGGCACGCGCGCGGGGGGCCGCTTCCACGCCGCCGAGCAGTTCCAGGGCGGCGTTGCGGAACAGCTCGGCCTGCGGGCCCTTGCGGGCGGGGTGCTGGAGGACCAGGACGGCGACGTCGTCGTCGTGATCGGGCGTGACCCCCGCCGAACGGACCAGGCGGTCGCAGACCACCTGGGGGCTGCCGGTGGCACCGGACAGGGCGTGCTCCAGGGCGGCGATGCCCTCGTCCAGGTCTTCGTTCCGGCGTTCCACCAGGCCGTCGGTATAGAGGACGGCGGTGGAGCCGGGGTTGAGGGAGATCGATCCCGACGTGTGCATCCAGCCGCCCGTGCCGAGCGGGGGGCCGGTGGGTTCGTCGGCGCGCTGGACGGTGCCGTTCTCGTCGCGGACCAGGATCGGCAGGTGGCCGGCGGAGGCGTACACCAGCCGGCCCTCGTTGGGGTCGTGGATGGCGTAGACGCAGGTGGCGATCTGGTTGGCGTCGATCTCGGCGGCCAGGCCGTCGAGGAGCTGGAGCACCTCGTGCGGGGGGAGGTCGAGGCGGGCGTAGGCCCGGACCGCCGTACGGAGCTGGCCCATGACCGCCGCCGCGCGGACGCCCCGTCCCATGACGTCACCGATGACCACGGCCGTGCGGCCGCCGCCGAGGGTGATCACGTCGTACCAGTCGCCGCCGACCGCGGCCTCGGTGCCGCCGGGGTGGTAGGTGGCGGCGACGCGCAGATCGTCGGGCTCCTCCAGCTCCTGCGGGAGCAGGGAGCGCTGGAGGGTGACGGCGGTCTCGCGCTGGCGGCGTTCGCTCGCGCGCAGGCGGCCCGCGGCCTCGGCGTGGTCGGTGACGTCGGTCGCGAAGACGAGGACGCCGCGGACGCCGTCGCTGCCGCCCTCGGTGACCGGGGTGCAGGTGAAGGTGTAGGAGCGGCCGTCGGGGGCCTTGCGGGACTTGAGGGTGCGGGGTCTTCCGCTGCGCTGGACCTGGTCCAGGAGCGGGAAGAGGCCCGGCTCGTCGAGTTCGGGCAGGGCCTCGCGGGCCCGCACGCCCAGGTCGCGTGCGCCGAAGGCAGCGACGTAGGCGTCGTTGACGTAGGCGAGGCGGTGGTCGGGGCCGTGGACGAGGGCGACGAGGGCCGGGACGCGGTCGAGGACGTCGCGCACGGGCAGGTCGTCGACGGCGGGTACGGGCGGGGCCTCGTCGGTCAGCTGTTCGGCGCGGGCGGCGGGCACGGAGCCGTCGCCCCGCCGGTCCGGGGAGACCGTCGTGTCGGTCCGCGCTGCGGCGCGGCGCTGCGTTCCGGAGAGTCGGGCGCTCCAGCGCGTGAAGTTCACGAATCCTTGCCTCGTGTAGTTGTCGGCGGCCGGGGGCCGGGGCGGGCCGGGAGCGGCCGGGCCACGGGGGCCGCGCGGGAACGAGCGGTGGCGCGCCCGCGGTGGTGGACCAGTCTGGCAGGGTGCCGACCGGGCCGACATCCGTCAGACGCCGGACCTGCCGGGGGAGTTCCGGAGTCCGGTCAGGACGACCCCTTCGGGTTGCGCGGTGGTTCCTGAGAAGGCTTTCCACCGGCCGCGAGTTCGAACTCCGCTCGCGGGTGTTCGAGTGAACCGAGGGAGACGATCTCCCGTTTGAAGAGTCCGGCGAGTGCCCATTCGGCCAGGACACGCGCCTTGCGGTTGACGGTGGGGACGCGGCTCAGGTGGTAGGCGCGGTGCATGAACCACGCGGGGTAGCCCTTCAGCTTGCGTCCGTAGACCTGCGCGACGCCTTGGTGGAAACCGAGGGAGGCGACGGATCCGGCGTACTTGTACGCGTACGTGTCCAGGGGCTCCCCGCGCAGGGCGTGCGCGATGTTGTCGCCGAGGACCCTGGCCTGGCGGACGGCGTGCTGGGCGTTGGGTGCGCATTCCCGGCCGGGCTGTGCGGCGGTGACGTCGGGGACGGCGGCGGCGTCCCCCGCGGCCCACGCGTGCGGGGCGCCGTCGACGGTCAGCCGGGGGGTGCACTTCAGCCGGCCTCGCTCGTCGAGGGGCAGGCCGGTGGCGGCGAGGACCGGGTGGGGTTTGACGCCGGCCGTCCAGACGACCGTGCGGGTCGGGAAGCGGGCGCCGTCGCTGAGGACGGCGACGCGGTCCGTACAGGATTCGAGGCGGGTGTCCAGGCGTACGTCGATGTTGCGGCGGCGCAGTTCGGTGACCGTGTAGCGGCCGAGCTCCTCGCCGACCTCGGGCAGGATGCGGCCCGAGGCCTCGACGAGGATCCACCGCATGTCCTCGGGTGTGACGTTGTGGTAGTACCGCGCGGCGTACCGGGCCATGTCCTCGAGTTCGCCGAGCGCCTCCACACCCGCGTAACCGCCGCCGACGAAGACGAAGGTGAGGGCGGCGTCGCGGACGGCGGGGTCGCGGGTGGAGGAGGCGATGTCCATCTGCTCCAGTACGTGGTTGCGCAGGCCGATGGCCTCCTCGACGGTCTTGAAGCCGACGCCGTGGTCGGCGAGGCCGGGGACGGGCAGGGTGCGCGAGACCGAGCCGGGCGCGAGGACGAGTTCGTCGTAGGCCAGCCGGCGTGCGCCCGTGCCCTCCTCGTCGGTGGCGAGGGTGGTGACGGCGGCGGTGCGCGTCGTGTGGTCGACGGACCGCGCCTCGCCGATGACGACGTGGCACTGGCCGAGGACGCGGCGCAGCGGTACGACGACGTGCCGCGGGGAGATGGAACCGGCCGCCGCCTCGGGGAGGAACGGTTGGTAGGTCATGTAGGGGTCGGGAGTGACGACCGTGATCTCGGCTTCGCCCCGCCGGAGTTCGCCCTTGAGGTTCCGCTGGAGACGCAGGGCCGTGTACATCCCGACGTAGCCGCCGCCGACAACGAGAATGCGCGCACGTTCCTTCACCATCCCATGACGCACCCGACGCTTGCGTTTGTCCACAGGCTCGGCGATTTGTGTGACCGCAGGCCGGGGGTTCGCTGGGGCGGCCGGACCGGCGTCTTCCGGCGCTGCCGCGCAGGTCAGCAGCGGTGGGTGCGGAATCGGAAGGCGACACATTCGGGGCGTATGCGATCCGTACTCCGATCGAGGGGCACTCCGTGCGGAACGCGCCCCTTCTGAATTGACCCTCGCTCAACTATGTTCTTCCCCACGGCGTGCAGGGGGATGTGCTCACCGGGTCCGCGACGGGCGGGCCCCAGAGCCGGGCCTGTTCCACGCACTCCGACTTTCGATGGCGGGGAGAGTCTCCGGGGGGAGACGTCATTACCGGGGGAATGTCTATGCATGTTCAGGACTCTCATTGGTCGTCCGCGTCCACTGTCGCGCACGGCGGCGCGGTGAGCACGGCGCCGGGCGGCGGACGCGGGGACGCGGCACGCAGCGCACCACTGCGCGTGGACGCCCAGCGCAATCTGGAGCACGTACTGCGCGCGGCGCGCGAGGTGTTCGGCGAGCTGGGGTACGGCGCGCCGATGGAGGACGTGGCGCGGCGCGCGCGGGTCGGTGTCGGCACGGTGTACCGGCGCTTCCCCAGCAAGGACGTCCTGGTGCGTCGGATAGCCGAGGAGGAGACGGCGCGGCTGACCGATCAGGCCCGGGCGGCGCTCGGGCAGGAGGACGAGCCGTGGTCGGCCCTGGCGCGTTTCCTGCGGACGTCGGTGGCCTCGGGCGCCGGCCGGCTGCTGCCTCCGCAGGTGCTGCGGGTCGGCGTGCCGGACGACGGTGACAGCGGCGTGGGGGGCGAGCCGCGGGTGCCGCAGCAGCGGATCCAGCCGGGCTCCGGTGAGCTGCGGCTGGTCTCCGAGGAGGCCGCACCCGCCGGTACGCCGGTTCCGGTGGAGGGTGACGGGGCGGCGGCGCTGCTGGAGGTCGTGGGCCGGCTCGTGGAGCGGGCGCGTACGGCGGGTGAGCTGCGGCCGGACGTGTCGGTGTCGGACGTGCTGCTGGTGATAGCCACCGCGGCGCCCTCACTGCCGGACGCGGCCCAGCAGGCGGCGGCGTCGGCCCGACTGCTGGACATCCTGCTGGAGGGGCTGCGGTCACGGCCGGCCTGACACGACGGGACGGAGCCACGCTGGAAGCACTTCTTCCCTCCCCGAACAGCTGAGCGTCGTTACCGCGTCGCGGCAAGTCCCCTCGGACGAGTGGCGGTCCGCACCGGGCGGTCCTGCCCGGAAGCCGATGTGGCACGCTGACCCGGTGTTCGAGACTGGCGGGGTGGGTGACGGGGGCTTTCCGCGATGAGCGTCGACGGACAGGACGAGGCACTCGGTGACGGCCGCGCCGGATCCGGTGGGCCGTCGGAGGCCGGCGTCCCCCCGCAGCGCGAGCTGCACGAGGACAGCGTCCTGCCGCCACCGCGCGAGCTGCCGCCGTCCGACGCGGAGCTGATCGAGCGGATGCGCTCGGGCGACGACACGGCCTACGAGGAGCTGTACCGGCGCCACGCGGACGCGGTGCGCCGGTACGCGCGCACCTGTTGCCGCGACGCCCACACCGCGGACGACCTCACCGCCGAGGTCTTCGCCCGCGTGCTCCAGGCGGTGCGCGGCGGCTCGGGCCCGGAGCACGCCGTGCGCGCCTATCTGCTCACCGCGGTCCGCCGGGTCGCCGCCGACTGGACCCGGTCGGCGAGGCGGGAACAGCTGGTGGACGACTTCGCTGTGTTCGCCGCGCAGTCCGCGCGAACCTCCGAGGTGCCGGAGGACGACACCCTGGAACTCGGCGCCGACGTCCGGGCCCTGCGCGAGGCCGAGCAGTCGATGGCCATGCGGGCCTTCCGGTCGCTGCCGGAGCGGTGGCAGGCCGTGCTGTGGCACACCGAGGTCGAGGACGAGTCACCCAGCGAGGTGGCCATGCTCTTCGGGCTGGACGCCAACGGCACGCGCGTACTCGCCAGCCGCGCCCGCGAGGGCCTGAAGCAGGCCTACCTCCAGGCCCATGTCAGCGACTCCCTCACCACCGACGAGGAGTGCGCCCGCTACGCCGACCGGCTCGGCACGTACGCCCGCGGCAGACTGCGCCCCCGGGCCGAACGGGGACTGCGCAAGCACCTGGAGGAGTGCGCCAGGTGCCGGCTCGCCGCCGGCCAGATCGCGGAGGTCGCGAGCGGCATTCCCGCCGTGGTGCCGGTCGCGGTCATCGGCTGGTTCGGTGTCGCCGGTTACGCCAAGGCGGCGGGGATCGTCGCCGGTGGCGCGGGTGCGGCAGGTGCCGCCGGCGCGGCGGCGTCGGGCGGTGGCGCGTCCGGAGGTGCGGCGGCCTCGGAGGGGCTGGGCGCGCCGATGAAGGCCGGCATCGCGACCGGTGTGGTCGCGGTGGCCGCCGCGGCGGCACTGGCCTTCGCCCTGACCGGTACGGAGGCCCCGCCCGAGCGGCCCTCGAAGGCGGCCCCACCCCCCTCGTCACCGGTGGCCCAGCCCGCCACCCCGAACACCCCCACCCCTCGACCACCGAAGCCGTCCTCACCGAAGCCCACGCCGCCCTCCCCACC
>NZ_JAGMUE010001105.1:0-592 GCF_019049165.1 Streptomyces sp. AC627_RSS907 | reverse complement strand
CTTCGTCGCCGACGCGGACAGCAACCGCGGCACCGACCGCTGGATGCTGATGTTCACCCGGGGCGGGCCCGACGAGCCGTGGCGGGCCGCCTACCTGTCGCTGCTCAGCAAGGACGAGGTGCCCGACTTCGCCCTGGACGCCGACGGCTTCGCCAAGCCGGTACCCACCGGCGCCGACTCGGGGCTCGCGGTACGCCCGGACCGGCTCAGCTCCTCGTACGTGAACTACCTGATGACGGGCGAGGGCACGGAGTTCGCGGACGGGCCGGCCACCTCCGGGCTGCGGGCGGAGCGCCAGAAGCACGTGCGCACGCCGAAGTACTGGACCGAGTACATCGACACCCCCGCGCACGGCGGTGACTTCGCCCCGGTCGGGCTGCGCACCAAGGACGGCGGGGGCGTGGTCTTCTTCGCCTCCTACCACCGCCAGAAGCAGACCGCCGCCAAGGGCTTCCGGCCCACCCCGCCCAAGCGCGTGGAGGCGGTCATGACCGGCGAGGTCCGCAAGGCGATCACGTTGACCCGGGTCTTCGAGTCCTCCGTGCGCGTCCCGGCCAAGGGCGCCGCGGAGCGCGAGGTGGTCTTCCTCAAC
>NZ_JAGMUE010001104.1:0-579 GCF_019049165.1 Streptomyces sp. AC627_RSS907 | reverse complement strand
GAGTACGGCGGCACCGTCAGACACACCTACACGGCCGCCCTCAACGGCTACTCCGCGCAGCTCAGCGAGCGCGAGGCGAAGAAGCTCGCCGCCGACCCGGCCGTCGACCAGGTCATCCAGGACACCACGGTGCACGCGACCGCCACCCAGAACAACCCGCCCAACTGGGGTCTGGACCGGATCGACCAGGCCAACCTGCCGCTGGACCAGAAGTACACCTACCCCGACAGCGCGGGCGGCGGCACCACCATCTACATCATCGACACCGGCGTGCGCGTCAGCCACCAGGACTTCGGCGGCCGGGCCGTCAACGGCTACGACGCGGTGGACAACGACAACGTCGCCCAGGACGGCAACGGCCACGGCACGCACGTCGCCTCGACCACGGCGGGCATCGCCCACGGCGTCGCCAAGAAGGCCAAGGTCGTGGCCGTCCGCGTGCTCAACGACCAGGGCTCGGGCACCACCGCGGGCGTGGTGGCCGGCATCGACTGGGTCACCAAGAACCACAGCGGCCCCTCGGTGGCCAACATGTCCCTCGGCGGCGGCGCCAGCTCCGCCCTGGACACGGCCGTGCGC
>NZ_JAGMUE010001103.1:0-740 GCF_019049165.1 Streptomyces sp. AC627_RSS907 | reverse complement strand
CGTGCGACGTGGCGATCGCGAACGCTCGACAAGCCGTCCCCCGGGTCCAGCACGACCCCGTTCGGGCTTCAGCGGCCCCCCATCGGACCCACATCAGCCCCCGAGGGGCCATGGCGTGACGGCCAGGCCCCCGTCGCCGCGAAGGGTCTCGCCGGCCGCTCATCGCGGCAGGCCAGGCCGCTTTCGCAGACCGCTGCTGCCTGACTCCTCACCAGGCAAGCTCGACTCTAACCAGACAGTTCAGGGGAGAGGCCAGCCCGGTGGGCTCATCTCCCGGCGCACGCGCCCCACGCGTTACTCCAGCGCCCACGCCCCCGGTCTTGACGCGCCCGCCTCCTTCGGCCCGCTTTCGGTGGGCTCACTCGGCGGCGGGGAGGGTGAGTTCGAACCAGACGGTCTTGCCCACCGTGCCCCGCCGCGTCCCCCAGCGCCGGGACGCGCAGGCCACCAACTGGAGCCCGCGCCCGCCCTCGTCCTCGGGATCGGCGGCGCGCTCCCGAGGCGGGTCCTCCACCGGGTCCGACACCTCGACCAACAGCGCCCGCCCCCCGGCGTCGGGCAGCGGCCGGAAGTACATGCGCACGCCGATCGGGCCGCTCGCGTACCGCAGCGAGTTGGTGACCAGCTCGCTGACCAGCAAGACCGTCACATCGCTCATCGCCTTAAGGCCCCAGTCCGCCAGCGCGTCCCGCACCAGCTCCCGGGCCTGGCACACGGAGTCGGGCGCCGCGGGAAAGCTC
>NZ_JAGMUE010001102.1:0-644 GCF_019049165.1 Streptomyces sp. AC627_RSS907 | reverse complement strand
GAGCAGAGCAACGCGACCCGCGGCACGATCGCCGGCCGCGCCGGGGCGACGTACAGCTCGTCGTCCACGATCCCGGTCGGCAGCGCGCCGTACACCTGCGTCCACCGGCCGCGCATCATCGCGCGGAACGAGGCGTACGAGGGCTCGACGCTCGCCCACGCGGAGCGGGCCGGCGTGTACGAGTCCTGGGCTTTGGCCGCCATGCCGCACACGAACAGGCACGCCATCGCGGCCAGCCACCACTTGAGGCCGGGCTGCACGGGGAGCGCGAGCGTGCCCGCGATGATCCCGGCGAGCACCGGCGCCACCAGCAGCCAGACGTACCGGCGCGGCTTGCCGCTGGGCAGCCGCGCCTCCGAGTAGTGGTTGCCCGTGTGCGTCAGGTACCAGAACTGGGTGAGGGTCACCTTGAGCCGCCCGTCCTGGGTGACCTGCTGGGCCCGGCGCCGGATGCGCAGGTCGTTCATGCCCCGCCCGTGCACCTTGGGGTCCAGAGCGAACGCGCGCTGGCAACGGGAGCACGTGCTGCCCGGCCGCTCCTCGCGCAACAGCCTCGCCTGGCAGTGCGGACACGTCATGGCGCCCCCTCGTCGGGCCAGGTTAGGAAGCCGACGGTGGCGGCGCGTCCCTGGTCGGCGCTAGCG
>NZ_JAGMUE010001101.1:0-647 GCF_019049165.1 Streptomyces sp. AC627_RSS907 | reverse complement strand
GTGGCCGCCGGCGCGCGGCAACTGCTGGCGCACGTCGAGGTCTCGTTGCGGCGCGCCGATCAGGAGCGGCGGTCGGCCGAGACGGCGAAGACGGAGCGCGAGGCCGAGTTGGTCGCGGAGCGGGAACGGGGCCGCGGCCTGGCCACCGAACTGGACAAGCTCACGCACTCGGTGCACAAGGGCGAGGTCCTCGGTGCGGAGAAGCGGCTACGGATCGAGCAGTTGGAGACCAAGGCGCTGGAGGAACTCGGCGTGGAGCCGGCCGGCCTCGTCGCCGAGTACGGTCCCGACCAGTTGGTGCCCCCGTCGCCGCCCGCCGAGGGCGAGGAACTGCCGCGCGACCCGGAGCACCCGCGCAACCAGCCGGTGCCCTTCGTACGGGCCCAGCAGGAGAAGCGGCTGCGGGCCGCCGAGCGCGCGTACCAGCAGTTGGGCAAGGTGAACCCGCTGGCGCTCGAGGAGTACGCCGCGCTGGAGGAGCGGCACAAGTTCCTGACGGAGCAGCTTGAGGACCTGAAGAAGACCCGGGCCGACCTGCTCCAGGTGATCAAGGACGTGGACGAGCGCGTCGAGCAGGTGTTCACGGAGGCGTTCCGGGACACGGCGCGCGAGTTCGAGGGCGTCTTCTCGCGGCTCTTCCCGGGCGG
>NZ_JAGMUE010001100.1:0-648 GCF_019049165.1 Streptomyces sp. AC627_RSS907 | reverse complement strand
ATCGTGATGTCGAGCACGATCATCAACTGGGCCATGCCGAAGAAGAGCAGGGCGAGCCAGCGTCGTGGGTGGGCGCCCGTCGGGGGCTGGTCGGTGGGCGCGGCCGTGGTTCCCCGGGCCGCGCCGGGCGCCGGCCCGGGCTCCGGGAAGGAGCCGCCTGGCCTGCGGTCGCTGACGGACATGGTGGTGCCTCTCTCAGGAACGAGCGGTGCGGTGTGTGGGTCAGGCCCGTGGGCGTGACGGGGGCTGGTGGCCGATCAGTCGTGTTCTGATCCGCTTGAACCAGCCGAGGTCGACGGCGGGCCCGGGCAGCGTGGCCCGCTGGTCGCAGGTGCCCGGGGCGCGGAGGCCGTCGAGGTAGATCTCCAGTTGGCGGTGGGCCAGGTCGCCGTCTTCGGCGAGTTGTCCGCCGGCCAGGGGCCGGGAGACGCGCATGAGCATCAGGGGCAGGTCGCCGAAGCGCACGTCGGGGCGGAGCGTGCCGGCCGCCTGGGCCTGGGTGACCAGTTCCTGTACCGGGTCGGCGGCGTCCTGCCGTACGCCGTCGAGTACGTCGTCGGCCTCCAGGCGCCCGATGAGCGCGGGCATGACGGAGCCCAGTTTGAGGTCGAGCGCCGCGTGCATGAAGGTGCGAAGCGCCTCGAAGGG
>NZ_JAGMUE010001099.1:0-608 GCF_019049165.1 Streptomyces sp. AC627_RSS907 | reverse complement strand
AACTCTGGTTGAGCCCGACCTTGGCCGCGAGATCCTGCATGCGCAGGCCACTCGCGGTGGCCAACGCCAGGTGCCCGAGGGCGCGGTACTCGGAGAGGCCAAGGCCGTGTTGCCGTTGCAGGGCCACGGAAAGTCTCTGCTCCACGCGCGCGTGCAGGGCGATGACACCACCCCACAGCAACTCGTCATCCATCGCACCCTCCCGCGCGCCAGGCCGCTTGACATGAGGTTACCCGTACGGACAAACTCCCGAAAGAACTTGCACGTACATGCAATTTACCTCTTTGGCGCTACCTTCTCCCCGCCCCCCTCTCTCCCGCTTCGCCGACCCGAGCGTCCAGCGCTCGTTCCTTAGCGAACCCCCCGAACCAACCCCGCCCATGCCCAGGGAGCACCACCGTGTCCTGGATCTACCTGCTCATCGCCGCCGCCTTCGAAGTGATCTTCGCTCTCAGTACCAACGCCACCGAGGGCTTCACCAGACTCTGGCCCTCGCTGCTCACCGTCGCCGCCGCGACGGGGGGCGTGTTCTTCCTGAGCCTGGCCCTGAGAACGCTGGACGTGGGTGTCGGCTACACCATCTGGACCGGCCTCGGCTCGCTCGGCGC
>NZ_JAGMUE010001098.1:0-570 GCF_019049165.1 Streptomyces sp. AC627_RSS907 | reverse complement strand
AGCAGGGTTCGTCTGCGCATGCCGTCCATGCTCTTCATCCTCTGAACGAAGTTGGCTGAGTGTGCGGCGTGTTCTCGGTGCGAGGTGCCGACGTTCCTGTCTCTTCTTGTGCCCTGCGGTGCCGGGCGGGTCAAGGGTCGGGACACGCCGTCCAGCAGCCAACCCCGTACGGGCCGGGCACGGGAGGCGAACGCGCGCGCCACGCGCGGGAGGCGGCGCAGGACCACCCGTTCGCAGGCCAACCCGCCGGGCGCGCGGGGCGCGACAGCGTGGGAACCCGGCGCGGGGCGCGCGCGTTGGCCAGGTGGACGAGCGGGGGTGCACGATGGACGAGCTGGTTCCCGGTGCCAACCAGGCCCTGCCCGCGGGCGCGCTGACGCTTCGGGTGCCCGGGCCCTTCGACGTGTCGGCGTTGATCACCGACGAGAGCGGACGGGTCGGCGGCGACGCGGACTTCGTCTTCTTCAACCAGCCCGGCGCGCCCGGCGTACGCCTCGACGGGAACGCGCTCACGCTGCGGCCCGAGCACCTGCGCCCCGGCGCCAGTCGGGTCACCGTGGTGGTCAGCCC
>NZ_JAGMUE010001097.1:0-544 GCF_019049165.1 Streptomyces sp. AC627_RSS907 | reverse complement strand
TCGAAGTTGTTGCCGGCGGCGGTGAACGCCAGCGTCACGGTCCGGTCGTACGCCAGCCCGATCGCCTTGCCGAGCAGGAAGCTGCCGGCCCACATGAGCGCGAAGTACACCAACAGCGGTACCGCGATCCGGGCCACGTCCAGTGGCTGGGAGGTGATCGTCTTCCCCTGGAGGGCGAAGAGGATCACGATCGTGAACAGCAGCCCGTACAGCGCCCACGGCCCGATCGCGGGCAGTACGCGGGACTCGTACGACTCGCGCCCCATCCGCCGCTCGCCCAGGTGGCGGGTGAGGAAGCCGGCGAGCAGCGGGACGCCGAGGAAGACCAGGACGTTCAGGGCGATCTTCCACATGGAGATGTCGAGGTGCTCGCCGTCGCCCAGGCCGAGCCAGCCCGGCAGCAGGTCCAGGTAGAGCCAGCCCAGCAGGCCGAAGGCGATGACCTGGAAGACGGAGTTCAGCGCGACCAGCACGGCGGCGGCCTCCCGGTCGCCGCAGGCCAGGTCGTTCCAGATGATGACCATGGCGATGCAGCGGGCGAGGC
>NZ_JAGMUE010001096.1:0-750 GCF_019049165.1 Streptomyces sp. AC627_RSS907 | reverse complement strand
CTGCTGTGCCAGGGCAGTTCACGTGCGTGACGTGGACCGGTGGCCGGGCCGCGGGGGCAGCCCGGCCCGGCCACCGGGGTGGTGGGGCGGGGCCGGGGCCGCCCCCCGAACGGTGCGGCCCCGGCCCCGCGGCTCAGGTGCCGCGGTCTCGGCTCAGGCGCCGGCCGGGCGCTCCTGGCCGGCCGCGTAGTAGGCGAGCAGCTCCGGCGCGAGGGGCGGCACGTCGAAGGGGGCGCCGCCGGCGCGCAGCGAGCGGGTGGCCAACTCGCCGGCGGCCACGCTCATCCGGGCGGCCACCGGCGAGGTGTCGGTGGCGCCGCCCTCGCGCACGAAGCGGCAGAACTCCGCGATGATCCGCTCGTCCGCGCCGCCGTGCGAACCCTTCGCCTCCGGCACCCGGAACTCCGCGTCGCCACCGGACCGGTAGCCGGACGGACCGGTGTTCCACAGCTTCACCAGGTCGCCCGGGCCGTCGCCGAAGTTCTCGATCCGGCCCTCGGTGCCGATGACCGTGTAGTTGCGGAAGTAGTCGGGGCTGAAGTGGCACTGCTGGTACGCGGCGATCACGCCGTTGTCCAGCCGCATGTTCATCACCGACACGTCCTCGACGTCCACGACGTGGTGCAGGTCGCGGCGCGCGGTCGGCGGCCAGTCGAACTCGCGCAGCCAGCCGTCCGGGCGCGGCGTGTCCGGCTCCCGGCGCGGCAGGTCGCCGTAGACCATGAGGTCGCCCAGCGCGTTGACCCGCTC
>NZ_JAGMUE010000112.1:0-785 GCF_019049165.1 Streptomyces sp. AC627_RSS907 | reverse complement strand
GGCCCTGGGCGCCGCGTTCGCGCACTTCAACGAGGACCTGTGCTCCGTCGTCATCCGCGAGACGCTGCGCCTGGACGAGCGGCGCTGCATCCGCAGCACCTCCGTGCACCAGGTGCTGCGCGCGACCCGCGACGGGGCCAGCCGGTTGACGGTCGTGCACTGCATCGACGACACCTCCGCCGAGTCGATCGACGTCGTCGTACGCTGCGGCAAGCCGGGCTCCGTACGCTTCCTGCCCGAGCTGCGCTGCATCATCATCGAGGTGCTGCTCGGCCGCGAGTTGGCGCGCAACGAGACCGCGGTGATCGACTACGAGGTGCTCCTCGGCCCGAGCAACGTGCCCTCCACCCACCACGAGCGGCGCACCCGCGTCCACCTGCGCGAGTACCTGCTGCACGTCTACTTCCACCCCGACGCCCTGCCGGCGGGCTGCCACCGCTACTACCGCGAGCAGATAGGGGCCGAGAAGCGCAACAGCCGCCGTATCGCGCTCGACGTCTCCCACTCGGCCCACATGCTCCCGATCCGCTGCCCGGCCGGCGTGCACGGCATGTCCTGGGAGTGGCCCACGGACTGACCACTGGGCTGACCGGCGAACTGGCACGTCGCGTATGCCGTGCCCACGCCGTCTCGCGTGCTCAACCACCGGCCGCGCCCGAGCGACCCGGCCCACGCACCCCGGCGAGCCCGGCCCGGCCCTCCCGGCCTGGCCTCGGACCAGCCGCCTCCTGCCCCACCACGCGTCGGCCTGTCCCGACCCCGGGCGCCCGGGGTCGGGACGAAGG
>NZ_JAGMUE010001095.1:0-543 GCF_019049165.1 Streptomyces sp. AC627_RSS907 | reverse complement strand
CCGCCGCGTACCGCCAGCGCTTCGGCCCCGCAGTCCCCGGTCCCCGCGCGGCGCCCACCGCACCAGCTTCGCCCGGGACGCCCACGGGAGCCGCCACCGCCGGCGGGCGTTAGCCGCCGTGACCGTGCCCCCGCTGTCGCTGCCGCCCGCCGACCGCGTCCGCTCCCCGTACACCGGCTGGACCCGGGCGCACTGGGAGGCCCTGGCCGACCACCTGCTGGACGCGCTCGTGCCGTACGCGACGCCCGGCTGGGCCCGGTACCAACTGCCGGGCCGCGCCAGCTCGTCCGGGGTGGCATCAGACGGTCTCGAAGGGTTCGCGCGCTCGTTCCTGCTGGCCTCCTTCCGCATCGCGGGCGCGCGCGGCGCGGTGGACCCCGCGCTGATCGAACGGTACGCGGCGGGCCTCGCCGCCGGCACCGACCCGGCAAGCGGCGAGGCGTGGCCGCCGCTCGCGGACCGTTCGCAGCCGATGGTGGAGGCGGCGTCGATCGCCATCGGCCTGTGGGAGAGCCGGCGTTGGCTGTGGGACCTACTCGCATA
>NZ_JAGMUE010001094.1:0-549 GCF_019049165.1 Streptomyces sp. AC627_RSS907 | reverse complement strand
TCATATCAGTTGGCACCCTTCGTCACGTCGCGGCCGTGCTCGGCTGCAATCTTCTTGTCGTTCTCGTAGTAGCCAAGGCTCATCCGGATAGAAGTGCCGAGCGTTTCGAACACTTCGGGGCGCGAGTCGCGCAGTGCGGCGAGTTCTTCCATGCGCTCATCCAGCTTGAATGCGTCGGCGCGGCTCTGTCCCTTGTTGCGCTTTCCGTCCAGGAACGCGGCACGGTTGAGATATTCGTTCACGGTTTTCCTTCATTGTGTTCGGGCGTGAAAAAGCCCCTGCGTATGGCACGTCAGGGGTTCGTGAGTGAAGCTCTGAAGTTGTGGACGTTCCTGCCCCTATGCGGGGGCCCAATCCGGGATTCCGATCAGCGCACGCGCGGCCATCTGCGTTGCCTGGTACGTCTCCGTTCGGCAGTCCGCCGAGCAGTACAGCGGGCGACGACCCCGCCCGACGTAGTGCAGTTCGTTGGAGCAATTCGGGTGGGCACAGATGCCGGGCCCCGTGTCCTCGGCTCGCTGCCGCGCGTCGGTGACGAGTGCGAGCGTT
>NZ_JAGMUE010001093.1:0-544 GCF_019049165.1 Streptomyces sp. AC627_RSS907 | reverse complement strand
ACGCTCCGACAGGCGGAGCACGACCTCCGCGTGCAGGATCGAGCGCCGGAAGTCCGCCGCGCGGTCCGCCCAGAAGGCGGGCAGCTCGAAGGAGGCGTCGCGCTCGAAGCGCTCCCCGGACGGTTCGACGGCCGTGAACCGGTCGACGCGGTAGACCCGCCACGAGGCGTCCACGCGCGCCGCCAGATACCAGACCCCCGCCTTGAGCACGAGCCCGTACGGTTCCAGCTCGCGCTCCACCTCGCCGCCGCCCCGGCGGTAGCGGGCGGTGAGCCGGCGGTCGTCCCACACCGCGTCGGCGATCACCGGGAGCATCTCGGGGGCGCTCGGCGCGTGGAACCAGCCCGGGGCGTCCAGGTGGAAGCGCTGGGCCGCGCCGTCCGCCGCGTCGCTCAGCTCGGGCAGCAGGGCGGCCGACACCTTGAGTCGGGCCGCGGAGGCGGCGTCCGCGAGGCCCATCTCGCGCAGCGCCGACGGCACCCCGGACAGGAAGAGCGCCTCGGCCTCCGTGCGGCCGAGGCCGGTGAGGCGGGTGCGGTAACCG
>NZ_JAGMUE010001092.1:0-584 GCF_019049165.1 Streptomyces sp. AC627_RSS907 | reverse complement strand
AGCACACCGGGGGCACGGGAGGGACGGCGAAATGCGGCTCACACGCCATGCACCACGACACGAGGGGCGCACGGCAGTCGACGACGAACGCGCGGCGCACGCCACGGCGCGCGGCGCCGGTCGGCGACGGGCGGGGCGCGGCGCGCTGGTGCTGACCACCACGCTCGCGGTGATCACGACCCTGCTCGGGGTCGCCGGCTGCGGCGCCGAGGACGAGGACAGCGCGAGCACCGCCCCGATCCCCCAAACGGTGCGACTCCCCCGCCTCGACGGGCAGAAGCTCCAGGTCACCGCCGTGTGGACGGGCACCGAGCAGGAGAACTTCAGCAAGGTGCTGGCGGAGTTCGAGCGGCGCACCGGCGCCGAGGTCTCCTTCGTACCCAGCGGCGACGACATGTCCGCCTACGTCGGCTCGAAGGTCGCGGGCGGCCAGCCGCCCGACATCGCGATGCTGCAACAGGTCGGCGTGCTCCGCGAGTTCGCCGCCAAGAAGTGGATCAAGCCGATCGGCGAGGCCGGCCAGGCCCAACTGCGGAAGAACTTCGCGCGCGGCTGGCAGGACCTCGGCTCGTACGAGGGGACGC
>NZ_JAGMUE010001091.1:0-607 GCF_019049165.1 Streptomyces sp. AC627_RSS907 | reverse complement strand
ATGCTGGGCTGGCACTCCAGGAAGTCGGGCATGGCCGCCGCGGCCTCGCGCACGGTGACGGGCACGCCGTCGAGTTCGAGCACGGCCGGGTCGGCGGCGGCGTGGTGCACGACGGTGAAGCCGAGTTCGGCCGCGGCCTCGGCGTACGCGCGCTGGGCCGCCCACAGCTCGGGGCGCGGCCCGTCCTGGCCCACCTCCAGCGGGCCGGCGGTGGGCAGCCCGATCAGGCGCAGCAGCAGTTCGCGCTCGGCCACCGACAGGGTGACGCCGCCGGCGGCCTCGCCGGGGCGTTCGGTGGCGGGTGCGGTGGGGCGTTCGGTGAGCGGGTCCCGCGCCGGGGCGTCGGTCACGCGCGCTCCCCCGCGAGCCGTGCGACCATCCGCTCCAGGGCCCGGCCGTACTCCACGAACGCGTCCACGCCGTCCTTGCCCTCGGTGGCCAGCGACTCGTGCGGGCGGACGTTGATGTGCGGCTCGATGGACCACACGCCGGTGTAGCCCTGGTCGAGGAGGTAGCGCAGCGAGTCCTCGACGCGGCAGCGCCCGTCGCCCGGCAGCAGGTAGCTGGCGTCCTCCGGGGTGCCGACGGCGTCCTTGATGTGCACGTG
>NZ_JAGMUE010001090.1:0-899 GCF_019049165.1 Streptomyces sp. AC627_RSS907 | reverse complement strand
GTCTGGATGAGTTGACCGGTGGTGACTTCAACGGTGACGGGAACACGGATATCGCCGCCCGCGCGAAGTCCGATGGCACGTTGTTCATCTATCCCGGGAACGGGGCGGGTACCTTCAATTCGCCGATCATGGCCGGTACCGGATGGAACCACGTCGAGGAACTGACCGGTGGGGACTTCAACGGTGACGGCAAAGCCGATATCGCCGCCCGTGCGAAGTCCGATGGGACGTTGTTCATCTATCCCGGGAACGGGGCGGGTACCTTCGATTCCCCGATCATGGCCGGTACCGGATGGAACCACCTTGAGGAACTCACCGGTGGGGACTTCAACAGCGATGGGAAGTCCGACATCGCTGCCCGCGCGAAGGCCGATGGCACGTTGTTCATCTATCCCGGGAACGGAGCGAGTACGTTCAACTCGCCGGTCTCCGCGGGATCGGGATGGAACATCATGCGGGACATCTTCAGCGCCGATCTGAACGGGGACGGGAACACCGATATCACCGGTGTCCAGGCCCCGCAAGGAACGACCGGGAACATGTACCTCTACCCCGGCACCGGACAGAACACCTTCGCCACCCGCCACACCCTGGGCACCGGCTGGTAACCACTCCCCCACGCGAGGCCGTCCCCGCACTCCTGGGCGGGGGCGGCCTCCGCGCGGCCAGGCCGTGGCGCGCCGACCAGCGGCGCCGACTCAGGCCCCGGCCGCGATGCTCGACGGTTCAGAAAAGCTGCTCCTGGGCCGCCCGCTCCGTGGCCTCGGCCACGAACGCGCCGTCCAGGCACTGGACGCGGCCCCGCTCGAAGTCCAGCAGTTGGCGCTTGCGCTGGAGTCCGCCGCCGTACCCGGTGAGGCTGCCGGTGGAGCCGATGACCCGGTGGCAGGGGACGATGA
>NZ_JAGMUE010001089.1:0-554 GCF_019049165.1 Streptomyces sp. AC627_RSS907 | reverse complement strand
CGCTCGGGCCGTCCAGGGCGATGCGGTGCCAGCGACCGCGCGGCACGATGACCGCGGAGCCGGCCGCCACCGCGACCTCCTCCTCCGCCTCGTCCGGCCGCTCCGGGCGGAAGTACAGGCGTATCCCGCCGGCGAGGCAGGCCACGACCTCCTCCGCCTCGGGATGCACCTCCCAGTGGTCGCCGTGGACGTCGGCGTCGGTCTCCACGTGGAAGGTCATCAACTGCCAGCCGTCGCCCTCGCGTTGGAACACCGGCTCCGCGGCCCGGGCGCGGCCGTCCTGGTGCAGGTGGAGGAAGGAGGCGAAGAGGTCGACGGGACGGACGGGGGCGGTGGGGTCGTCGATCGGGGTCGCGGTCATGGCGAGGGTTCCTTGTCTGGGATCGGGGTCGTTCGGATGTGGTGGCGGTGGTTGGGTCGGTCGTACGGGGCGGGCGTCAGCCCCCTTGGCGGGGCCGGCGCCGCGCACCGCCGGCCCGGGGCTCGGCTCGTACGGCCGGGACTCGGCCCGTACGGTCAGAGCCGGGCTCGTACGGTCAGGGCCGGGCCCACAC
>NZ_JAGMUE010001088.1:0-767 GCF_019049165.1 Streptomyces sp. AC627_RSS907 | reverse complement strand
GACCAGCTCCTGGACGAGGCGGTCTACCACATCGAGCACCTGCGCCTCGGCGCCCGCGACCTGCCCTGACCTGCCGCGCGCCGCCGTCCCCGCGCTCCGCCCGCCGGGTCGGCCCACCCCGGGCGGCCGGCCCGGACCAGCGGCCCACTCGCCCGTGGCGCTCCCGGGCCACCGGGCGCCGTCAGCGGCGTCAGCGGCGGGTGGCGTCGGCGGCCCGGCCGTACGTCAGCCGCCGCAGCGCCGCCTCGGCCGGCCCGCGCCGCCCCGCCCGCTCCAATCCGTACGCCACCACCGCGCTCGACAGCCACACGCCGACGGCGAAGGCCGCCATCCCGGCGCTGCCGAACGCGGCGCCCAGGCCCAGGCCCCAGGCGGCGAGCAGCGGCGCGAAGACCAGCGAGTGGCCGACGTAGCAGGACAGGGAGCGCTTGCCGACGGCGCGCACCGCCCGCACCGCCCGCCCGTGCCGGGGGCGGCGCGCGAGGCGGTCGGCCAGCAGGCCGAACAGCGCCACGTACCCGAGGCCGCCGGCGAGCCCGGTGCCCTCGAGGACCAGGTGCAGCGCGCCCTCCTCGGAGACCGCCTCGCCCGGCACGTCGAGCGCGCCCACGTGGGCGAGGGCCGAGGGTAGCGAGCCCGCAAGGCTGATCGTCAGGCCCACGGCGGCCGTCCGGCCCAGGAGCGCGCGGTGCCGGTGTGGTTCCTCGAGCACCCGCCGGCGCGCCGCCCAGAACCCGAGCAGCACGGCCGCGTGCGAGGCGAAGGAC
>NZ_JAGMUE010001087.1:0-559 GCF_019049165.1 Streptomyces sp. AC627_RSS907 | reverse complement strand
CACCACCGCCGAACTCGCCCCCGCCCGTGGCCCGGTGGACGAGGCGCTGGTCAAGTTGGCGAGCGGCTGGGCACCGCGCGAGTTCGAGGTGGAGGGCGACGAGGGCGTCATCCAGGTGCGAGCCATCCCGCTCAAGCCCAAGGGCTCCCACATCGGCTCGCTCGTGCTGCTGCGCGACGTCACCGAACTGCGGCGCAGGGAGCGGGAGCTGATCACCAAGGACGCCACGATCCGCGAGATCCACCACCGGGTGAAGAACAACCTGCAGACCGTGGCCGCCCTGCTGCGCCTCCAGGCCCGGCGGATGGATTCGGAACAGGGGCGCGAGGCGCTCAACGAGGCCGTGCGCAGGGTGGGTTCGATCGCGATCGTGCACGAGACGCTGTCGCAGCACCTGGACGAGCGCGTCGAGTTCGACGAGATCGCCGACCGGGTGCTGGCGATGGTCGCGGAGATCGCGCCCGGTACCGTCGCCGGCCGGCGCACCGGACGGTTCGGCATCCTCGACGCCGAGGTCGCCACGCCCCTCGCGATGGTCCTCACCGAGGTGCTGCAGAAC